>NZ_CAUQPH010000017.1:0-51973 GCF_963519925.1 uncultured Stenotrophomonas sp.
CCGGCCGTTGGCCGGCCCTCATGAACGTTGCGGCATCCCGAGGGCCGGCCAACGGCCGGCGCTACCCGGACCCGGTCACGCACGCCCGGGCAACTGCGCAAACGCGCGCTGCATGCAGTCCTCGCGCGGGCAGACCCGGCAGCCCGGGCCGATCGACACCGAGTTGCCTGGGCTCTGGATATCCAGCCCGCGCGAATAGATCAACCGCTCGGCGTGCTGCAGGTCGCAACCCAACGCCACCGCGAACGTCTTGCGCGGCTGGCCGTGGCCAACCGGACCGCTGCTTACCTGCCGGGCAAGCCAGAAATGCCTCCGTCCATCCGGCATGCGCGCGGTCTGGGTCAACACGCGCCCCGGCTGGTTGAAGGCCTCATACACGATCCACAGCGGACACGAACCGCCCACCTGCGAAAAGTGGAAATCAGTGGCCGAGTGGCGCTTGGACACATTGCCGGCGCGGTCCACGCGGATGAAGAAGAACGGCAGCCCCGGCGCACTGCGCCGCGCCAACGTGCTCAGCCGGTGGCACACCGCTTCAAACCCTACCCCGAAGCGATGCGCCAGCGCATCGATGTCGTAGGCACTGTGCTCGGCCGCGCGCAGGAACTGCGCATACGGCATCACCAACGCGCCAGCGAAGTAATTCGACATGCCGATGCGCGCCTGCGCGATCTGCTCCGGCTCGCGGAAACCGGCGCGCGCGATCACCGCATCGATCTGCGCCGCATACCCCAGCAGCGCCAGCTCGGCGGCCATCTGGAACGCCTGCTGGCCCGGTTCCAGATAATCGGGCAGCCACAACGTGCGGCTGCCGCCGTCATACACGCGCTTCTTGCGCCCGGCCTGAAGCGGCGCCACTTCCACCAGCACCCCATGACGGTCGGCCAGCAGTTGGCGCAGGCGCGGCGCCACGTGCCCGGCCACCAACCCCCATTCGCCGAACAGCTGCTCGGCCAAGTCGTCCAGCTCCGGAATGTGGTTGTGCATGCGGTTGAAAAAGTCGCGTACCTGGTCGCCGGCCGGAAGCGCCTGCCCGGCCTGCGGGTCGCCCAGCTGGAACTCCAGCGCGGCGGCGTGTTCGCGCAGCAGCAGGTGGCGGCGGTGCAGGTCGAGCAGGGCCCGGCTGATCTGCGGCAGGTTGCCCGCCATCGCCCGCAGCTCGGTGCTGCTCACCTCATCCAGGCCCAGGTCGCGCAGCGTCTCGCCCAACGCTTCCTGCAGCGCCCCGGGCTCATCTACATCGAACAGGCCGGAAACGTCGCCCAACACCTCGCGCAGCCTGGACTGCACTGCTGGGGTCAGCGGGCGCTTGTTACGCTCGATCTGGTTCAGGTAGCTGGCCGATAGCCCGAGCGCCCGGGCAAGCTCGGCTTGGGTGTAGCCGCGCTGCTCGCGCAGGCGGAGCAGGCGCAGGCCGATCTGGCGTTGGGGAGGCTGGCTATTCACAGAATTAACAAGAATCGTAGTTCGCGTTGGCCAGATTAAGCGCAGACAGCCCGGAAATCGAGGGCTTGCCTGTGAATAATGCCAATCACCTTTCGCACCCCGCCGGTATTGCCATGACTGTTGCAGCGCCCCGTATCCGCATGTTGATCGATGGCCAGTTCGTCGAATCGGCCAGCTCGCACTGGCAGAACGTGGTCAACCCGGCCACCCAGGACGTCCTGGCCCAGGTGCCGTTCGCCACCGTGGGCGAAGTGGACGCGGCCGTGGCCTCGGCCAAGGAAGCCTTCAAGACCTGGCGCAAGACCCCCATCGGCACCCGCGCGCGCATCTTCCTGAAGTACCAGCAGCTGATCCGCGAGCACATGAGCGAGCTGGCCCACATCCTCAGCGCCGAGCAGGGCAAGACCGTGCCCGACGCCGAAGGCGACGTGTTCCGCGGCCTGGAAGTGGTCGAGCACGCTGCCGCCATCGGCAACCTTCAGCTGGGCGAACTGGCCAACAACGTGGCCAACGGCGTGGACACCTACACCCTGCTGCAGCCGCTCGGCGTGTGCGCCGGCATCACCCCGTTCAACTTCCCGGCGATGATCCCGCTGTGGATGTTCCCGATGGCTATCGCCACCGGCAACACCTTCATCCTCAAGCCGTCCGAACAGGACCCGATGGTCACCATGCGCCTGGTCGAACTGGCGCTGGAAGCGGGCATTCCGAAGGGCGTGCTGAACGTCGTGCACGGCGGCGAGGAAGTGGTCAATGCGATCTGCCACCACCCGGACATCAAGGCCGTGTCGTTCGTGGGTTCCACCCGCGTCGGCACCCACGTGTACAACCGCGCCTCGCTGGCCGGCAAGCGCGTGCAGTGCATGATGGGCGCCAAGAACCACGCCGTGGTGCTGCCCGACGCCAACAAGGAACAGAGCCTCAACGCCATGGTCGGTGCCGCCTTCGGCGCGGCCGGCCAGCGCTGCATGGCCGCCTCCACCCTGGTGCTGGTCGGTGAAGCCCGCGAGTGGGTGCCGGACCTGGTCGCCAAGGCCAGGACCCTCAAGGTCAGCGCCGGCAGCGTGGCCGGTACCGACGTCGGCCCGGTCATTTCCTGCGCCGCCCGCGAGCGCGTTGAAGCGCTGATCGCCTCGGGCGTGGAGCAGGGCGCCAAGCTGGTGCTCGACGGCCGCAACCCGCAGGTGGACGGTTTCGAGAAGGGCAACTTCGTCGGCCCGACCATCTTCGACGGCGTCAAGCCGGGCATGCGCGTGTATGACGAAGAAATCTTCGGGCCGGTGCTGGTGATCCTGGAAGCGGAAACGCTGGACGACGCCATCGACCTGATCAACAGCAACCCCAACGGCAACGGCACCGCACTGTTCACCCAGTCCGGCGCCGCGGCCCGTCGCTTCCAGGAAGAAATCGATGTCGGCCAGGTCGGCATCAACGTGCCGATCCCGGTGCCGGTGCCGCTGTTCTCGTTCACCGGTTCGCGCGCCTCCAAGCTGGGCGACCTGGGTCCGTATGGCAAGCAGGTGGTCATGTTCTACACCCAGACCAAGACCATCACCGCGCGCTGGTTCGATGACGAGACCCTGGGTCACGGCGTCAACACCACGATCAGCCTGAAGTAAGCGCCTGCAAAGGCACGGAGTGTTTATGAGCAACTCGATGACGACGGAACTCGACGAAGCGCAGCAGGCCTATAGAGAGGCCGCGCGTGACTTCGCCCAGGCAGAACTGGCGCCGCACGCCGCGCGATGGGATGCGGAGGGCATCTTTCCGCGCGAGGCGATCGCCAAGGCAGGGGAACTTGGGTTCTGTGGCCTGTACATGGATCCTGAAGTCGGTGGCAGCGGCCTGAGCCGTCTGGACGCCGCCGTCGTCATCGAGGAGCTCGCCAACGTGGACCCGTCCACCGCGGCCTACGTCAGCATCCACAACATGGCCTCGTGGATGGTCTCCAGCTGGGGCACCGAAGCGTTGCGCGCCGAGTGGGGCCAGGCGTTGTCCTCGGGCAGCAGGCTGGCCTCGTACTGCCTGACCGAACCGGGTGCCGGTTCGGATGCGGCGTCGCTCAAGACCACCGCCGTGCGCGATGGCGACCATTACGTGCTGAATGGCTCCAAGGCCTTCATTTCCGGCGCCGGTGCCACCGAACTGCTGGTAGTGATGGCGCGCACCGGGGGGCCGGGTGCCAGCGGCATCAGCGCCATCGCGGTGCCGGCCGACCTGGCCGGTATCAGCTATGGGCGCAAGGAAGAGAAGATGGGCTGGAACAGCCAGCCCACCCGCGGCATCACTTTCGAGAACGTGCGCGTGCCGGTGGCCAACCTGCTGGGCGAAGAGGGCAGCGGTTTCAAGCTGGCGATGAAGGGCCTGGACGGCGGCCGCATCAATATCGCCGCCTGCTCGCTGGGTGCCGCGCAGGGTGCGCTGGACGCCGCGCGCCGCTACATGGGCGAGCGCCGCCAGTTCGGCAAGCCGCTGGCCGATTTCCAGGCGCTGCAGTTCAAGCTGGCCGACATGGCCACCCAGCTGGTGGCGGCACGCCAGATGGTGCACACCGCCGCGCGCAAGCTCGACGCCGGTGCCAGCGATACCAACGTGTGGTGCGCGATGGCCAAGCGCTTCGCCACTGACGCCGGCTTCCAGGTCTGCAACGATGCCCTGCAGATCCACGGCGGCTACGGCTACATCCGCGAATACCCGATCGAACGCCTGCTGCGCGACAGCCGCGTGCACCAGATCCTGGAGGGCACCAACGAGATCATGCGTGTGATCGTGGCCCGCCACCTGCTCAACACCGAAGAGGAACTGCGATGATGGATTGGCGCAAACAGGAACACGTGGGCCTGAAGGTCGAGGCCGACGGCCACACCGCCGTGGTGACCCTGGACAACCCGCCGGCCCATACCTGGACCGTGCACAGCCTGTCCGCGCTGCGCGACCTGGTCGGCGCGCTCAATGCCGACAGCAGCATCTACGCACTGGTGATCACCGGTGGCGGCGAGAAGTTCTTCTCCGCCGGCGCCGATCTCAAGCAGTTCGCCTCTGGCGACAAGGCGCTGGCCCGTGAGGCTGCGCGACGCTTCGGCGAAGCCTTCGAAGCACTGTCCGGTTTCCGTGGCGTGTCCATCGCCGCGATCAACGGCTACGCGATGGGCGGCGGCCTGGAATGCGCCCTGGCCTGCGACCTGCGCATCATCGAAGAACACGCCCAGGTCGCGCTGCCGGAGGCCACCGTCGGCCTGCTGCCGTGCGCCGGCGGTACCCAGAACCTGCCGCGCCTGGTCGGTGAGGGCTGGGCCAAGCGCCTGATCCTGCTGGGCGAGCGCATCGACGCCGATACCGCCGTGCGGATTGGCCTGGCCGAAGAAAAAGTCGGCAAGGGCGAGTCGAGGGCGCTGGCGATCGAGTGGGCGAACAAGGCCGGCAAGCAGAGCCCGTCCAGCGTGGCGGCCTGCAAGACCCTGGTCCAGGCCACCCGCAGTGGCATCAGCCATGCGTCGGCGCTGGTCGCCGAGCGCGAGGCCTTCGTCGACCTGTTCGACCGCGCCGACCAGGCCGAGGGCGTCAACGCCTTCCTGGAAAAGCGCGCACCGCAGTGGAAGAACGCATGAGCACTCCCGAGGCCCCCGTTGAGGCGCCGGTGCTGTTCGAAGAACAGCCCGCCGCCAACGGCAAGCGCATCGGCATCGCCACGCTGAACGCACCGCGCACCCTCAACGGGTTCTCGCTGCCCATGGCGCACCTGCTGCACGAGCGCCTGACGGCGTGGGCGGCCGACGACGGCATCGCGCTGGTGGTGCTGCAGGGTGCTGGCGAAAAGGCGTTCTGCGCCGGCGGCGACCTGCACAGCCTGTACCAGAGCATGCGCGCCTACCGCGACGCCGGCGCCACCGACGTGCGCGACAACGCGTATGCCGCCGAGTTCTTCGACGTGGAATACCGCGTCGATTACCTCATCCATACCTATGCCAAGCCGATCCTGTGCTGGGGCCACGGCATCGTCATGGGCGGCGGCATCGGCCTGATGTCCGGCGCCAGCCATCGCGTGGTCAGCGAGCGCTCGAAACTGGCGTTCCCCGAGATCACCGTCGGCCTGTTCCCGGATGTCGGTGGCAGCTGGCTGCTGCCGCGCGTACCGGGCAAGGGCGGCCTGTTCCTCGCGCTCACCGGCGCACCGCTCAACGCGGGCGATGCCATCTACGCCGGCCTGGCCGACATCCACATCGCCGAGGCCCAGCGTGCCGACGTGTTCAGTGCGCTGGCGCAGGTGCATTGGAACGATGACGCCAAGCGCAACCACGAACAACTCAGCGCCCTGCTGCAGGAGCACGCCAGCGACGCGGCCACCGGCCCGCTGCTGCGCAATGCCGCCACGGTGGACGCGCTGTGCGAAGGCAACGACGTGACCGCCGTGGTCGATGCGATCGGCGCGCTGCAGACCGACGATGCCTGGCTGCAGACCGCGCAGGCGACGCTGGCCGCCGGCGCACCGGGTTCGGCACGGCTGGCCTGGGAACTGCAGCAGCGTGCCGCCGGTGCGTCGCTGGCCGACGTCTATCGCTTCGAGTACATCGCCGCCCTGCACAGCGCCGGCCACGGCGATTTCGCCGAAGGGATCCGCGCGCTGTTGATCGACAAGGACCGCAGCCCGCGCTGGCAGCCGGCCACGCTGGCCGAAGCGACCCCGCAGTGGGCGCAGACCTTCTTCGTTTCGCCCTGGAACGCCGCCACGCATCCGCTGGCCGACCTCGGCGCCACCGTTCCTGAAAGGAGCCTTGCATGAGCCGTATTGCATTCATCGGGTTGGGCAACATGGGTGGCCCGATGGCCGCCAACCTGGCCAAGGCCGGCCACGCCGTGCGCGTGTTCGACCTGGTGCCCGCCGCCGTGCAGGCCGCGGTCGACGCCGGCGCCGCCGCAGCCAGTTCGGCGCTGGATACGCTGACCGACGCCGAAGTGGTCATCTCGATGCTGCCGGCCAGCCGTCACGTCGAAAGCGTGTACCTGGGCGACGACGGCTTGCTGGCCGACATTCCTGGTGGCGCGCTGGTCATCGACTGCAGCACGATCGCCCCGGCGACCGCGCGCAAGGTATCCGAAGCCGCTGCCGCACGCGGGCTGCAGATGCTGGACGCACCGGTCTCCGGCGGCACCGCCGGCGCTGCTGCCGGCACCCTGACCTTCATCGTCGGCGGCGAAGCCGACGCACTCGAGCGCGCGCGCCCGCTGCTGCAGGCGATGGGCAAGAACATCTTCCACGTCGGCGCCAGCGGCGCCGGCCAGGTCGCCAAGCTGTGCAACAACATGGCGCTGGGCGTGATCATGGCGGTGACCGGCGAGTCCATCGCCCTGGGCGTGGCGCACGGCCTGGACCCGAAGGTGTTGTCGCAGATGATGGCGGTCAGCACCGGCCGCAGCTGGGCCACCGAAGTGTGCAACCCGTGGCCGGGCGTGCTGGAAAATGCCCCCGCCTCGCGCGGCTATAGCGGCGGCTTCGGCAGCGACCTCATGCTCAAGGACATGGGCCTGGCCGTGGAAGCGGCCATGAGCGTGGGCGCCTCGATCCCGCTGGGCGAACTGGCCCGCAACCTGTACTCGATGAACCACCAGGCCGGCCGCGGCAAGCTCGACTTCTCCAGCGTAGTGCAGCTGGTAACCCCGGAAAAATAACCGGGACAACGAATGCATCCCGGAAACGGGATCCACCGCGGTGGGATGGGCGGATGCACGGTCAACGCGACCGGCATCCGCCCATTTTTTTCGTCACGACCAACGGTCCTGACCCACCGACACGTCAGCGACGGTCGTGACCCACCGACATGTCGATGACGGTAGGTGCCGACCGTTGGTCGGCACGCTCCGCCATCAAACGATGGTCAACGTCACATCGATATTGCCGCGCGTGGCGTTCGAATACGGGCACACCACATGCGCCTTCTGCACCAGCTCCTCCACCTGCTCGCGCGGCAGGCCCGGCACGCTGATCTGCAGCTCCACTTCAATGCCGAAGCCGGTCGGGATCTGGCCGATGCCCACGTTGCCGGTGATGCTGGTCTCGGCCGGCAGCGCAACCTTGGCCTGGCCGGCCACGTACTTCAGCGCGCCCAGGAAGCAGGCCGAATAGCCCGCCGCGAACAGCTGCTCCGGATTGGTACCCGGGCCCCCGGTGCCGCCCAGCTCGCGCGGGGTGGACAGCTGCACGTCCAGCACGTTGTCCGACGAGGTGGCGCGGCCTTCGCGGCCGCCGGTGGCGGTGGCGTGTGCGGTGTAAAGAACCTTTTCAATCGACATGGGAATGCTCCTGGCTGTGTAAGGAATGGACCGGTTGGTGAGGTGTACTGTGCGCCACCGGGTCGGACGTGTGGCAACATATCATCCAGCAAACTTGATCTGGAGTCCGAAATGGTCGACCGCCTGCAATCCCTGCTCGGCCGCTTCGCGGTCAATGCCGAAGTCTTCCACGCCGGCGCGTTGTGCGGCATCAACGACCTCGCAGCCGACGGCGAGCGTGGCCAGCTGCATCTGATCCGCGACGGCCAGGTCCGCGTCGAGCACGCCGACGGCAGCGTCATCGAGATCACCGAGCCCAGCGTGCTGGTATACCCACGCCCGCTCGCCCACCGCTTCGTCACCGACCCGGACACTGGCGCCGACTTCGCCTGCGCCCACCTCCAGTTCGAAGGCGGCGGCAACAACCCGGTGTCCGCCGCACTGCCGCCGGTGATCTGCCTGCCGCTCGCCGAACTGTACGGTGGCCAGCCCATCCTCTCGGTGCTGTTCGAAGAAGCCTTCGCCCAGCGTTGCGGTCGCCAGGCGCTTCTGGACCGGCTGTTCGAAGTGGTGATGATCCAGATCCTGCGCGCGCTGATGGAAAGCGGCCAGCTACGCGTCGGCCTGCTGGCCGGCATGGCCCACCCGCGCCTGCGTCACGCCCTGGTAGCGATGCACGAAGAGCCCGCGCAGGAATGGACCCTGGAATCGCTCGCCCAGCGTGCCGGCATGTCGCGCAGCGCCTTCGCCGACAGCTTCCGCGACACCATCGGCAGCACCCCCGGCCACTACCTGCAGGGCTGGCGCACGCGCCTGGTGCAGCAGGCGCTGCGTAAAGGACAACCGCTCAAGCGGATTGCAATTGATGTGGGCTATGGCAGTGAAGCAGCCCTGTCGCGCGCGTTCAAGTCGCAGACCGGGCAGTCGCCGCGGCAGTGGAAGCAGGGGCTGCAGGCGGCATGATGCTCTGAGCAATCAGATCGTCCATTCTCGATCTGTGGTGAACATGATCGTCAACCACCGGTCCGTCGATTCCTCGCCCAACGCCTCACCGATCTCATCGCGCAGCTGGTCCCATTCAACCAGCTGACGCGGCGGGTCATTTGCCGGCACCACGAAGAATAGTTCGATCTGATCGCCACGTCCTACCTTGGCCACGTAGCTGCGGTGCTCGATGAAGCCATACTTGGCGACGATGCCGCGTGCGACTTCATCCACATGCGCCTGCAGCTCGACGGGCGTGATCAACAGGATGTCCGACAGCGCCTGGCGAACCGTACCCAGCGGCGCGACCACCACGAACAGGCAGACCAGCAGCAGGATGGCCGGGTCGATGTAGGGCACAAGCCATGCCCATTCGGTGCCGCGCAGCAACCAACCGCCACCGAAAGCGACCAGGTACGCTGCCGACATGCTTGCGGCCACCATCCAGTTCTTCGCATCCAGCGCGATGAACTCCGAGCCGATCGTGCGATTGGCACGGCGCACGAACAGCGCCAGGCCACTTTCGACGATGATGGAAATCAACGCGAATACGATGGCGGGTCCCAGTGCGATCTCGCGGCCGCCGGACATCAGCGCATCCACCGCGTTGACCGCTGCATACAACGCTGCGCCGATCATCAACGTACCGCTCACCCCCAGCACGATCGGCTCCAGGTGCCAGAAGCCCATGGTGAAGCGCTGGTTCAAGCGGGACTGCAACGCATCCACGTTGGTGGACATGCTGATCAGCCGCACCACCAGCAGCGACAGCCAGGTCATCACCACATCGATCAGGCCATAGATGCCGTCGAAGATGATCAACGACGAATTGGCATAAAGCCCGAAGGCGACGGCAATGGCCGCGACACCGAAAGAGGCGGCGATCGACAGGCGCAGCACTCCCTGTTCGGTGGTGCTGTCGAAGGTGGAAGGGTGCAGGAAACGCATAGGTGTGGTTTTGGCAACGAATACCAGTCCGTCGAGAGTACCGTGCGTGGGTGACGCTGGCGCTGACGAAGGCAATGGCACGACGCCGGTAGGGTTGGTCGCCAGACAACTGCCGATACGAATGATCGGCGCGGTGGCGCATGACCTTCAACGAAGCAAGCGCGACCTTGCCAGAAAGGTCATGCGCTAAAGGGCCGATCACCGTTATCGGCAGTTGTCTGACGACCAACCCTACCAAGGCCTCCTCCCCGTGGTGGGCAATCCCTTGGGCTGGGGGCATCCACCCCTCCAACACTCGTTCCGGCCCCACGGGCAGCATTCATCCGGCACAGGTAAACTATTGATCGCGCTGGCAAAGCCAGCCATCTCTGCCTGCCTAGATTCCAATGACCCAGCCTGCCACCCCCGCAGACCGCTACGCCGCTTCCCTGCGCCTGTCCGTCGCCCCGATGATGGACTGGATCGACATCCTTGTGTAGCAGGGTTTTCCAGGCGCTTGGCACATTAATGGCACGTTTGTTCGCTGCCAGCGCTCTTGCAGCGAGCGTTTGCCTCGCACTGCCTCCTGTAATTCCAAATTCGGCTACAATCCTCAGCTTACGAATCCCAAGACCTCGGTTGATGACTCCACCCTAATGCTTTGATGGAAGCGATCCAGACGACGATGTCTGGAATGGGTGCCTGTTTGTCCCTTCGTTTTGGCGCGCACGGCTGTGCGCGGAGATCACTATCCATGTCTGCTATTTTTCCCCTGCGCCAGCAATGGTTCGGCAACGTTCGAGGCGATGTGCTTTCGGGCATCGTGGTTGCATTGGCGCTTATCCCCGAAGCGATTGCATTTTCTATCATCGCTGGCGTAGATCCTAAAGTTGGCTTGTACGCTTCCTTCTGTATCGCCGTTATTACCGCAATTGCCGGTGGTCGACCTGGCATGATTTCAGCAGCGACCGGCGCTATGGCGCTGCTGATGGTGACACTGGTTAAGGAACACGGCATTCAGTACCTGTTTGCTGCAACGATCCTCGCGGGCATTCTCCAGATGCTCGCGGGTGCCATGCGTTTGGGTTCACTAATGCGGTTCGTATCACGCTCTGTAGTGACCGGATTCGTCAACGCGCTGGCCATTCTGATCTTTCTGGCACAGCTGCCAGAATTGATCGGCATGCCTTGGCTGGTTTATGCAATCTGCGCGGCGGGCCTGGCGATCATCTATCTGTTCCCGCTTGCGACCAAAGCGGTTCCGTCGCCCTTAGTGGCCATAGTCGTACTGACTGCCGCTTCGATGTACTTCGGGTTCGAGGTGCGAACCGTGGGCGACATGGGCGAACTACCAGACAGTCTTCCGATCTTCCTGATTCCCGACGTGCCACTGACCTGGGAAACGTTGCAGATCCTTCTGCCGGTGTCGGCAACGCTGGCGGTGGTAGGCCTGCTGGAGTCGCTGATGACGGCGCAGATCGTAGAGGACATGACCGATACGCCCAGCCAGAAGAACCGCGAATGTGCAGGCCAAGGGTTGGCCAATACGGTCACGGGCTTCTTCGGCGGCATGGCGGGCTGCGCGATGATCGGCCAGTCGGTGATCAACATCACGTCGGGAGGGCGTGGCCGGCTTTCTTGCCTGGTAGCTGGCGTAGTCTTGCTTCTGCTGGTGGTGTACGGGTCCGGCTTGGTGAGTCAGATTCCGATGGCAGCTCTGGTGGCCGTGATGATCATGGTCAGCATCGGCACCTTCAGCTGGCGTTCGCTGCGCGAGCTCGCCATCCATCCGAAAAGCTCGTCGGTAGTGATGGTTGGCACGGTTATCGTGACCGTGGCCACCCATGACCTTGCCAAGGGCGTGCTGACTGGCGTCGTGTTGTCGGCGGTCTTCTTCACGCGTAAGGTCGGTGGGATGCTGTCTGTGGTCGAGTCTGTGAAAGATGCAGACTCCGTTACGTACTCGGTGAAGGGACAGGTTTTCTTTGCGTCCGCAGGGCAGTTTGTCAGCAGCTTCAACTATCTCGCTGTGCCGAAGAAGGTGACCATTGACCTCACGGACGCGCATTTCTGGGATCTGACGGCGGTCGATGCGCTTGACCGGACAGTGATGAAGCTGCGCCAACATGGTGCCTACGTCGAAGTTGTTGGCCTCAATGACGCCAGCGAGACGCTCGTGGACCGCCTTGGAAAGCACCGGACGCCCGGGGCCACACTCTCGTCAGGACACTGACTAGATCCGCTGCGTTGGCTCGTATATATATGAAGAAGGCCGCCCTGCGGCGGCCTTTTTCGTTACGAGTCATGAGGCGCGTTCTTGTCGCTGAGCGTCCCACCAACTGGCCACGTCGCGCGTGTCGTAGACCTCTCCGGTCCGCGCCGGCAGGAGCCCCGCGCTGTGCTTGTTGGCCATGGTCTTGATCTTGCTACCCGGGAAGTACGCATCGCGCAGCTGCTCGACGGTCATGGTCGGTCCGAACTGGCCGAACAACAGCCAGAAAGTTCCAAACCCTCCGCCGCGCAATGTTGCTTGGGCGCTCATCGCTGCGTCCCTCCAACCAGCCGCAACTGCAACTGCGGTACGGCGTCGTGGGCTACATGCGGGGCGGAGACGGGATGGGTACCGTGAATCTTGTGCCAGTGTGCCCAAGCCAGGTCGAAGGTGGCGCACTTCGGGGTTCGCGCACAGCGGCATTCAACGAAGTGTCCGCCCTTTGCCTCCAAACGGCGCCCGTCGACCATATAGCGTGGGTGGTGGCCCTCCTTGCACTTCGGAAGCGCTCGGGGCGGTGTAAATTCACGCTGCGTCATGCAGACGCCTCCGCCACGCTACATGCAGCATCGGCCAGGTGCAGGATGGTGTCCTGATCGATGCGGTCGAGAGCCTGGGCGATGGTGTAGTCCATCTCCTTTAACCAGTCGTGCCGATTCAGTACCAGAGCAGCCGTCAGGGCCTCGCCCGTCGAAAGCGGCCCGGTGTTGCCTCGGCGCTTGGCATACAACGCCACGTTGATCACACGGTCAAGGTTCACGCGGCACCCCCTACGCGGCGCACTGCCATCTGCGGGCGGCGGCGGCGCAGCCGCTGCGGGATCTGCCCGACCGCCAAGCCACTGTGGCGCCGAGGCGCGGGACGGTTGATCCAGAGGCGGTGCAGCAAGGCACCGCCGGCGGCGGGGGCCAGCAGGATCAGGAGCAGCTCAGCCATGGGAAACTCCCGCCTTGGTGATGCCGACGCTGGCCAGTGCCTGGTCAATGTGAATGACCTCGGTGCCGAGCAGCCCGGCGGCTCGCTCCGCGTAGCTCTGGCTGCAGGACAGGTAAAGGAAGCCCTGCCGTTGCAGGCGTTCCCCCATGAGCTGCACGTCCTCCAGATCGATCACCCGGCTCACGCCGTGCTTCTCGGCGATGGCACGGCCATGAAGGGTTTTCCCACTGCCCTGCGGCCCGTAAACGACGACCGACTTAGCCATTGGCCACCTCCTGCGCAGCCTGGGCGACCGAGCCTGTGGAGGCCCTGCGCCCCGGCAGCATGTTGGCCAGCTCGAACGGGAAGGGCAGGCGGTCAGCCAGCTCAGCCAGCTCGGCCGAAATCCAGTCGCGGTCCTGGTCAAACTCTTCGCTGCCCTTGGTCAGCACCCAGCCGCTCCTGTTCCCCTTGCGGCGCTCCAACACCCGCTGGGCAATCTTGGTGCTCCCCATGTTCAGGGTCGCCGTGGCGATCACCTTGTTGTGGGTGACATGCAGCACCAGCGTGGCGCTGCACTCTTCGGCCGTTCCCCCTTCAATCCCCACATTCCCCGCACCCGTGGTAGCCTCCGCCCCGTGTCCGGTGCTGGAATCCAGCGGAGATGTGGGGGTGGTTGCGGCTTCGCCGTTCATCTTTTGCATTGCTCTCTCCTGAGCTTCTGTTGGTAGATGGCCTTGGGGTGGTGTTGGCGCACCGCCCGCCGGACCGCTTTGTTGCACGTCGCCTTACTTCGCTTTGAATACCCAGCACTTCACCGTGAAGCTGCTGCCGAGCATGGTGTTGCGTATGTTGCTGTTGACCGCCGTGTTGGCGCTGATGAGCTTGTAGCGCCGCGAATCGGGCAGATGCTTGCGGAGGTCGACCAGGTCTGGAACCGCCTGGCCATGCTGGCCGGCCTTCGCCACGAACTCGTTGAGGTTGATCGCGATTTTGTTGGGGTCACGCGAGTGGTTGAGCATTGGGCGCTCGCCGTTGGCCAAGCCTTCGAGGTATTCGTACGTCTCCCAGAACTCGTTGACGATCTTGTGGTCCGCGCTGATGGCCATCTGGCGTTCCATGGCTGCAGCGACCAGCGCGTCACGGGTGGCCACCACCATGTGCTCGGGCACGTCGATCACCAGGCGCAGGCAGTCGAGCAGCGACAGCATCTGCGCGTGGTTCTTGATGACACGCTCCAGTCGCAGATCCGTCTTTTCGCGTAGCCGGGCCTCGAAGTAGCTCACGCGCTCTTTAAACTTGGCCAGCACCTGGCCTTCCGAGCGCACCGCCTTGATCAGGAAGTGGCTCAGGTCTTCCACCTGCAGGGCGTTGAGGTTGTCGGCCGCAATGCGGCTCTCAGGGGTTACAACAGGCTTGCGGAAGTGCAGCTTGACGATACGGGTCAGGATCGCTTCGCTGGCATCCACGGCTGCGTTCTGGCTGATCACGATGGTGCCCCGGAAGGGCGGCTCGTAGGTGTCATTGCCGCCGTTGCGGACGCCACGCGTTGCCAGCGTGCCGCCGCCGAAGTAGTCCTTCAGCTCATCCCACTCGAAGGACTTTGAATGCGCCTTGTCCGGCGTGTCACGGTCGGCCTCGAGCAGCACGACGGGCATGCCCGAAATCTGGCCCATCGCGCGCGCACGACCGGCCTTGGACGACTTGGCGGGGTCAAAGCCTTCGTAGTCGCTGCGGGCCAAGAGCTTCCACAGGAACGTCAGCAGCGTGGTCTTGCCGGCGCCGGCTTCGCCGGTGGCTTCGAGGAAGGGGAAGGATTTATGGGCGCTGCGGATCTGATTTGCGAACAACGAGCCGAACCAGAAGATCAGGGCGATCATGCCGTGCGTACCAAAGCACAACCACAGCCATTCCATCCACTCTGTGCGGAACGCCTCTGGGTCGCGCTGAATGTCCATCCGGATGGACTTCTGCGTGGTCTTGAGCCGCAGCTTGCTGAACTCGAAATAGTCTTCGGCGTTGGCCAGGCTGATCTCACCATTGCGGACCGCGATGTCGCCAAAGATGTAGGCGCCGTGGTCAGGGCTGTAGCCCACGAAATCGACCGTATCGACGGTTTTGATGTTGAACAGTTGGTCTTCCATCATGCGGTCCAGCTGGTGGCCCGATCCGCTGAACACCGCGCCCTGGGCCAGGCTGATGATGCGCTTCTTGAACTCGGTTGAACTGGCGACCTGGGGGCCGGTAAAGGTGCCCTTGACCGAGGGCGCATCGTGGGGGAAATCCACGCGGAAGAAGTACCAGCTTTCGTCGGTGGCTTCATGGCGCTGGAAGTACAGTGCTTCGGGGTAGCAGTTGGCGATCTGGCGCACGGAGGCAGAAGCGCGCTGGATCTTGGCGATCTCCTCGTCCTCCAACGCCTCGTCTTCGGCCAGGTCACGGTCACTGGACCGCTCGCGGCAAAGCTTCTCGAAACGCAATGCGTCGAACTCGAACCAGTACAGGCGCGAATGGTGTTCCAGATGGAACTCTGACTGCTTGTCGTGGCCGTAGATGATCAGGCCTTTGTCCATGGCAGTGCGTGCCATGAGCAGGTCGCCCTGGTAGCGGGCCTCGGCCAGGTCAGCGTCCCACTGGCCCTGCTGGTCGTCTGCCGCCAGTGCGCGCAGGTGGAGGTCGTTCCAGTCGGTCTTCTTCCCGTCGCGCTGGACGATCTGGGCCGCTTTGCACTTAAAGCCAAGTTTCTCCGCGCGCTTTGCGTGCCGCTGGATGTAGGCGCGCGCGCCGGGCTCATTGTCCAATGCCCAGATCAGGGTGGGGAGGTTGCCAGGGCGTGACGCTGCCAGCTCGCGCAGGGAGGCTTCCGGGTAGGCGTTGCTCGACATCGCCGACACGGCGCAGCTGCCGCGCTGGAGGTGGGCAATGGCGTCGAAGATGCCCTCCACGATCCATACCTCGCGGGCGTCGCGCATGGCGGACAGCGCAGCCGGAGCCGCCCACCACACGCCGGCGTAACTCTGGCCGGGTGCAAAGCGGGCCTTCTGCTTACCGAACCGATGCGGGCGGTCGATCAGGCGCTCCCACCAGCCCCCCTTGGCCAGCGGGAAGCGCACGGTGGCGGTACCGGCGGAGATGCGGCGGTCGTAGTAGTTGTCCTGCGTATACAGGCCCTGCAGGGCACGCAGATCGAACCCACGCGCGGTCTGCAGGTATGCGTCGGCCGCAGCGTTCGGCTTGGCTTCGGTCTGCACATGGCGCTTGGAGTAGTCGTCAAACAGGTCGTCGTAGAGGTCTTTGACGAACACCTCCTGTCCGCACTTTGCCTGCCGGCCACAGCGCAGCACCCACGGCTTCGAGTAGCTGGTGTAGAGCTCCTTCTTGCCGCAATGAGGGCATTTTCCCCCACGCATGTAGTCGGTGCTGCTGCGGTGCTTGAGGCCGTAGTCCCGCTCCACGCGCTGCAGGACTTGCTGGCGGATGTCTTCTTGCATGGCCAGGTCAGCCTTTCGCCGCGGATGAGGCGGTGGTGTTGGGGTAATACATAGCTCTCTCCTGAGCAGGGGGTTCCGACCCAGCGGCGTTGGCGCGCCGCTGGGTCGGAGCGGTACTGAGTTATTCGTCGGCGGGCTTGGAGCGGCTGAGAATCAGATACATGTCGTCGCGGATGTACTCGGCGACGGCGGCGGTATCGTTGGGGTCGATGCCGTGTGCCTTGGCCACCTCTTCGGTGATCGTCGCAAGGAGCCGGCATGCATACGCGGCGCGCCAGAGGCGCTGATAGTCCGCACCGGCGATCAGTTGCGCGTCCCTGTCATCGGCGGCCGTTGGAGGACCCGGATTGGGCTCGGTTGGCAGGTGGCTGTTTCTGTTCGGCATCAGTGAACTCCCGGTGCGCTTTCGCTGTCGCCATGCAGCCATGCGAAGAAGCGCTGGGCTTCGCCGTGGGCGAGCAGGAAAATCGATTGGCCAACTTGCAGCGCGTGCTCGGCTGCAGGTCGGATCACATGGGAGTACGCCGCGACCATAGAAACGCACACATCGGACTCGGCATGTACGCAGGACACGTACACGCAATTCTTGTCAGTGGAGGCGCGGACAACGATGCCGGGGCTGGCCGAGACCAGGTCGATTACCGGGCGAAGGTTGGAGGCTGAATCGTGCTTGCCCATCACTGCGCCCCCGTGCTGTCGGTGGGCGGCGTGCGACCGGCTTCCATGGTGGCGGTGATTGCGTCGAGCACATCGCCCAAGGTGAGCGCGAGGACGGGCTTGCCGTTGGCGAGCAGTCGGGCGGTGAGGACCTGATACTCATCGTGGCGCCACTCCGTGGTGTCAGCGATAAATCCGATAACGAAGGCGAGCTGCCGCAGGGGGCTGTCGCTGGACGCAGTTGGGGCGTCATTACTCATGGTGCGCATACTCCATCGTGTCGAGGAGTCCGCCACCGCCGAGACCAATCGGGGGTGGTGGACGACGCGGAGTTGGTCTACCGGGGATATGCGCAACCCGGCGGAGCCGAGGCTCCCACCGCGCCGCCCACCATAAGAAGGCTGGGGGCACACGCGCCCGGCACGCAGCTCGGGCACGAAAAAAGCGCCTGCTGGTGACATTGGCGCTTTCGCGCGCATTTCGTTCGGGAGACCAATCCCGGTCGCCGAATTGGCGGCGACGTGTGAATAGTTGCTCCGTCCGTGGGCAGGTGTCAAGGGAATTTGATGGGATTTGCTGGGGTTGGGCGATAGGGTGTGAGCGTTCATGCGCGCACCACGGCGGAGGCGTAGCCAGCCAAAACCTCAAAGGCACCACCGGCGGCGATGTGCGCGTCAACGTCCGCCCGCAGCTCAGCAGCCTCGCGTTGCTTCTCGGCGAACGAGACGTGCTTTTCCCTGGCAGACGTTGCAACAAGCACGGGGGCCATTGCCGTCGCCCAGCCGTCTCGATGTGTTTTCTGAATGGTCACGCGCAGTGCTCCTGCACCGGCGGCTGAGCCGCCGGGTTGGTTGTGTAGGACATCGGTACGCCTCTCTTAGGCGCTGTGTTGCGCGCCGCGTTCGGTCGCAGCCTCTACCGCATCCAGCAGATCGAGCTGGTTGCATCCCCGGTCTTGCTTCCATGCCTGATGCAGCTGGGCACGCAGGAAGCCCGGCGTGGGCGGCAACTCGCTGGGCAGCGCCCTGGGCACGCCGCTCGGGCTGGCGATCCCTGTCAGCTCGGAATGGCCGCTGTAGCTGGCACCGCAGAGAGGGTTCTCACACACGTAGGCGTCGTTGCGCAGGAACTTGTGCGCCAGCGAGCTGGTGCGCTTGATGAGACGGCTCCCGCAGGCCTCGCAGGAGAAAACGGCACGGCCTCCCAGCGGCGAACTCACGGGGTTTTCCTACGCGCGGGTTTGCTGGGATTTGTGCAAGAATTGGGGTCGGGCTTGATGCCAAGCGCAACAGCAGCAGCGTGGGACTTCCCATAGTTCCCCTTGCCAATACCGCGCAAGGCGTCATTCACCGCATGCCGGCAGAGATCGTTCTGCTCGGCAAAGGCGATGACCGTGATGCCGTTATCGCGCAGCCACTGCCGGGCTTGGTCCGGCGTACGCAGCTTCGGTTTGGCGGTCCGTTTGGCCTTCATTCCGTTTCCCCTGTGTAAAAGCTGCGTGAATCTTGGTGAAGTTAACTGCACCTGTCAAGGGGGTTTTCAAGTGTCTGTGGGTACAAGGCTGAAGGAAGAAAGGAAGCGACTGGGTCTGACTCAGGAAGCCATGGCAGCGGCCTGCGGAGTGGCCAAGCGGACCCAGATCCTGTTCGAGCAGGACGCACACCTCCCGGGCGGCGCCTACTTCGTTGAGGGCGACAAGTTGGGCGTGGACGTGACCTACCTGCTGGTGGGGCGCCGCGACCGCGTGAGCGAGGCCGACGCAGATCTGCTCGCGATGTGGCGAAAAGCGACACCGCATGCGCGGGTTGCTGCCCTGGCGGCGTTGTCTGGCGACGCTCAGGAGGTCGGCGCAGCCCCCCGTACCAATTTCCCCAATGCAACGATCGGCCAGCAGCTGAGCGGCGACGTTGACCTGCGTGGACAGAAGATCGTGGTCAAGCCCGCCAAGGCAGCGAAAAAGCCGCACGCATAGCCTCACCCCAACCTCTACTCAGGCCGCTATTACCCGCGCATGTGGCGCCGGTGTGGCGCGCGATAGGGAGTGAAGGACTATGGGTTGCAGTGCGGGTGTGGAGCGTGGTGCGGTGACGTGCGATTGCAGCGGTCAAACCGTGTTTGAAGGGGCCGTGATCGGCCAGGTGTTCACGGGTGAC
The DNA here is from genome assembly GCF_963519925.1 of uncultured Stenotrophomonas sp. NCBI lineage: Bacteria > Pseudomonadati > Pseudomonadota > Gammaproteobacteria > Lysobacterales > Lysobacteraceae > Stenotrophomonas > uncultured Stenotrophomonas sp. The sequence goes on from NZ_CAUQPH010000017.1 coordinate 19,113, forward strand.
GTGCAGATGCAGTGCCCCCTCGCAGAGCGACCGCGCGCCGCCTGCATCGAAGAACCAAGAAGGGCGCCCACGGAAACGGGGCGCCCTTTGTCCACTGCCCTCATTGCTGTGGCGATCTGGCAGGCAACCTATCCTTCACCTGCGGTCGAGTCGGCCTGTGGGTCGACCCTTGCCCACGCGGCCCTGTTCCTGGTGGCCGGAGTCGTCACGCGCTACGTGAAGCCGAAGATTCTTCAGTGGATCCGCCGCCGCGTTCAAGCTCCAATGCGGTGACGAAACCGCTGCTGCCGTCGACGGTGTGGGTCGCCTTGACCACCAGCCAGTCGGTGCCGTCGATCTCCGGTTTGAACCCGCTCACGTTGACGGTCTGCTCTGGGTAGATGTCTGCGCGCCCCAGCGCCAGTCGGTAGCTCAGTTGGGCGGTACCGCGCCCTAAGCGCTGGAACTCTGCCTGCGCCTGCTGCCGGGCCTCGCTCTCCGTGGCGTAAGTCGGCTGCAGCTTCTTCTCGTTTTTGTCGGTACCGACCAGCACCGCTTTGCGCCGTGCCGCACTGCGGTCGCCCCAGTAGGCGCGCACGCCGGTGTAGGTATCGCGGTCAGATACCGAGAACCGGTGCTGGTCGCCAGATGCGCGCACGATGGTTACGCCAGGCAGTGGCTGACCGCTGGCCGTGGTACCCGAACCGATGGGCGCGAACACCAACGTCCCAGCCTTGACCGTGGCCACAGCGTCGAAGCGTTTGCCCAGGCGCGTCAGTAGGTTGATGTCGCTCTCGTTGGCCTGGTCAAGGTGGGGTACACGCACCTTGGCCAGATCCTCGGCGATGGATGCGCGCAGCGAGTGTTCGCCGGCGATGGTGCCCAGGATCGCGCCCAGGGTCGTGTCGTGCCAGCTGCGTTCGCGCCGGCTGCGGACGGCACCGGTGAGGTCGGCAGAGCGCGCACGGATCGTGAGAATGTCAGGCGCGCCGCTGTGCTCCACGTCATCAACGACAAACGTGCCCTTCTCGAACAGGCCGCTATCGCGCCATCCGATGGCGACCTCCAATGTCACGCCGCGCCGGGGCAGGGCCAGCCGTCCGTCATGGTCGTGGACGCGCAGATCGACCTGGTCAGCCTCATCGCCCCGGCTTTCGGTGAGGGTCAGATCCAACAGCCGGGGTGCAATCCGCTCGGTCAGATCCTGGCCGTCGAGCACTACGCGCCATGCGACCTGTGGATAGGGCGCCCCGCTCACGCGCTGGCCTCGGCTGAGCTATCGTCCACGCGCTCCAGCTGCAGCTGGAACTCGATCAGGCGCGGGACGCCGTCCCCGAAGAGTTCCTTGCGGGTTTCGTTGAGGCTGACGAGCAGGTAGGCGCCATAGACGCGGCCGGTGCCTTCCACAAGGGCATGCGGACGCCCCTCGTCGCCCAGCTCGCGCAGTTCGTCCAGTACCAGCAGGTTGTCGGTCAGCTCAGCGCTGATCGTGCCCTGCAGGGTGATGGTGTCATCGCCGGGGCCGACGTACTGCCGAGCAGGGCGCGCGCCCACGCGCTCGCTTGAGGCGTGCTTCCACGTCATCTGCCGCTGCAGTTGCTCATAGGCGGCGGTGGACAAGGAAAATACGAAGGTGCCGTAGGTCATCATCATGGGCGGAATCTCAATCGCTCAGCCGCGAGCCTTGGCGCGTGGCCTTGCTGCGTTCGTGGTCATCAATGGCTTGCCGGATCAGCTGAGCAAGGGCTTGAGCGTCGGCGCCGGCCGGAGCCGTGACGTTGATGTGGTAGGTGGCAGCGCCGGAGCCTGCCGCTGCGGCCGTTCCAGCCCCCGGCGCGACCACCGGCGCACCGCCGGCGACGACGGGCATGGAAGCGGCGCCCAGCGCGATTCCGGCGCCTACCTGCTTCATTCGGTCGCCCAGGCTGGTGACCTGCTGCAGCGGCTCGCCTTGGCTGCGGTCCAGACCGCCGGCCAGGCCCTGCATGGTGAAGTCGCCGAACTGCGCGAAGACACGCGACGGGCTGTGGATCCCGAGCATGCCCTTGAACTTGCTGGTGATGCCCGAAGCGATCCCGGACACGGCGTCCAGCGCCGCGCCCCCCATGGAGGTGATGCCGCCCACCAGACCGGTGATCATGTCGATGCCGGCCTGCATCATGCTGGCTGGCCAGCCCATCAGCACCTGGTTGATGCCCTGCCACATCATGGTCAGGCCGGTGCGGATCCGGTCGCCGTTGCCGGTGAACAGACCTACGATCATGTTCCATGCGCCCTGCAGGTACTGCCAGGCGCCGCCGACCGCGTTCTGGATGATCGGCAGGATCGTGGTGAACGCGGCGACCAGCCAGCCGATGGCCTTGACGACCATCCGCAGGTTCACCGTCAACACCGTGCCCAGGATCTGCCCGAATCCGCGGCCGGCGTCGGTTGCACCGTGCAACTGCTCGCTGGTGGCGGCGAAGGGTGCGAACAGCTTCTGCACCCACCCCCAAGCCTGGCCCATGGCGCTGGACACCATGTCCCACACCGGCGCCAGTGGTTCGAGCGCGGCCATCAGCTCGGTCATGATCGGGCCGACCACGTCCATCACGCCCTGCCACACGCCGACCATGAAAGCCTTGATCGGCCCCCAGTATTTCCACACCAACGCCGCCACCACGCCGATGGCCAGGCCGATGGCCAGCACCGGCGCGCTGACGCCGCCGAGCAGCGGCAACAGCATGCGGCCGACGTTGAGCAGCATCGGGAATGCCCGGCCGCCGAGCGAAACCACTTGGCCAACCAGGCGCCCAATGCCGCCGCCGCCGCTGAGCAGTGCCACTGCCTTGTGGATCTGGGTCAGAGCCATGGCGCCGACGCCGCCGGCGACCAGCAGACCGCCCAGGACGGTGGCCAGCGCGGTGCCGACCACCACGACCTTGGCGATGGTGGCCACCAGCTGCGGATTGGCGCGCACCCACTCGGTGACCTTGCCGATGACCTGGGCGGTTCGGTCCACCAACGCCTTGAAGTCGGGCAGCAGCGTCTTGCCGATGGACTGCGCCACCACCAGCGCGCTGTTCTTGAGCAGCTGCAGCGCGTTCTCGGAGGTGGCCACACGCGCGGCGTACTCGGCGCCCATCGAGCCGCCGTACTTCTGGGCGTCGGTGACCTTGTCGAAGTTGCCCTTAAGCAGCTCCAGATTGGTCAGCAGGGGGGCGATGGCGCCGATGGACTCGCGCCCGAACAGCTGGGTCATCGTCGCGGCCTGCTCGGCCTTGGGCAGCGTCTTCAGCTTCTCCAGCACGCCCACAATCGCTCCGCCTGCATCCTTCTGCATGGCATTGGCCATGTCCTTGGCGTTGAGGCCGAGCTTCTTGAAGGCGGTGATCTGGCTCTTGGTCGCAGCGTCGCCGGAGGACAGCGTCAGCAGCATGTTCTTGATGCCAGTGGCCGACACCTCGGACTCGATGCCCATGCCGGCCACGGTGGCGCCCAGCGCGGCCAGCGGGCCACTGCCCAGGCCAGCCACCTCACCGAGCGCGCCGATGCGGTTCACCACCTCGCTGATCTTCTGGACGCTGGCGGGACCGGTGTTGCCCAGGTAGTTGATCTTGTCGGCCAGCACGACCACATCGTCCTGGCCCATCTTGAAGGCGGTGCGCCAGGTGGCCATGGTCTGGCCAGCCTCTTCGGCGCTGGTGTCGAAGGCCACGCCCATCTTCGCCGCGTCCTCGGCGAAGCGCACCAGCTCTTCGCGCGGGATCGACGCCTGGCCAGCGGCAGCAACGATCTTGGCGATATCGGCCGGCACCATGGGCAGACGACGCGAGAGATCCTCCACGTCCTGGCTCATCTGCTGGAACTGCTCAGGCGTGTCGAAGTTGACCACCTTCTTCACATCGGCCATCGCCGACTCGAACGTCATGGCCTGGGCGATGGGGAAGCCCTGCACCCGCAGCGCGGCCATGGAGGCAAACGCGATGCCCGCTCCGTGGGCGGCTGCGTTCATGCCGGCGCTGTGGACCTTCCGGCTACGCGCCATAGCCGCGTCCAGCGACGCCAGGCGGGCGCGCTGCTGTTCCATCTGGGTAGTGGCGGCGGCGATATCGCCGCGCAGCTTGCGCTCATGGGTGCCCAGCTGTCGGGTGCTGATGCCGGCACGTTCCAAGCCACCGCGCAGGCGTTGCAGCTCTACGGCCTGCTGCTGGTGCTGGGTTTTGAGCAGGCCGGCAGCGGCCTTGGCCTGCTTGAATTCGTTGTTGAGCTTTCGCGTGGGCGCGGCGGTAGCAGCGAGCTGCGTGGCCAGCTGCCGGACCCGCTCCTGCGCCTCGCGGTGGGCCAAGGCAGTGCCGCGCGTGGCTTCCTGCTGCTGGCGGAAGGCGCTTACGTCACGCTGGGCGGCGTTGAGGCGACGCAGAGTAGCCTGCTGCTGTTGGAGGGCTGCGGACAGGCCCTTGCTGCCGGCAAGCACCTTGCGGAACGGGCCGGTGGCTTGATCGAGGGCCTGCAGGACTACATGCAGGCGAAGGTTGCCACCGCTCATGCGATGACAACCTGATGGCCGCTTACGGCGAGGGATTCTCGCTGGGATCGGGCAGCAGCGCGGTCAGGAAGCGACACAGCGCGCTCAGTGCCCACACCAGCAGCACGCCAACCGCAGCCAGCAGGCAAAGGGCAAAGATGGTGGCGATAAGGGTGGCCATGCGCGAACTGTATCACTGGTTTGCTCCGCTACGTACTCGGCGCGCTCGCGCCATTCGACCAATTCGGCGAGGGACATGGCCGACAGCTCGGTGAGCGAAAACGCAAACACCACCGCGATATCGGCCATGAAGTCCTCTACGCAGACAGGGATTCCCGCTGCGCCTTCGGCAAGAAAAAATTGCCCACTTCGGTAGCGATGGACACCAGGTCGACAGGGTCGAGCTTGGCGGCGTCGGCGGCGGTCAGAGTGGGCGTGCTGATACGCGGCAGCAACATGGTCAGCGACCCCACGTCCATCTGCAGCAGTTCGGCCAGCTTGATGCCTCGCAGGGTGCCGGCGTCCGGTTTGCGCAAGGTCAGGCTGCTGATCACCTGGTCGCCGCGACGGATCGGGCTTTCCAGCTCGATGACCCCCGGCTGCGGGTTGATGTGGCTCACCGAGTCGGCCACGGCAGCTGCAAGCGTTTCGCCTACGCGAGCGTGGACTTCGTCGCGCGGGGCGGTCTGCGCGACATGCAGGGCGCCGGCGAGGCCATCGCCCAGGGCGAGCGTGGCGCGGTCAAGCGATTCGGTGGTGGGCAGGGAGGCGTTGAGTTCGTTCACGGGATCTCTCTCAGGGTTAGGGCCCGGCGTCTGTCGGGCCGAGGATTAGTAGCCGATGGCGCGGCGCTGCGCGGCTTGCAGGTCGACGCCGTCGACGATGAAGACCATGCCGACCATGTCGATTTCAATTTCGGTGCGGCCGTTGATCGACAGCTTGTAGTAGCTGACCGAGGTCTTGACGCTGAATTCGGTGTCGTCACCGACCTTGCCGGTGCCGGCGTCGACTTCGCTGTGCCGGCCGCGAAGGACGATCTCAACTGAATCGACGGCTTCGCTGTCTTCACTCTGATACGCACCGGCGAATCGCAGCTGGACGGCGTTGTGTCGAATCGCACCGTACTGGCGCAGCACTTGCCGCATCAGACCGCCGCACTTCCACTCGGCCTCGATCTTCTCCTGACCCAGATCCACGTCGATGGGGCCGAGCATGCCGCCGGCGCGGTATTCCTCCATCTTGCGGGTCAGGGTCGGCAGCTTGAACTCGGTCACCTGGCCGAGATAGCTCTCGCCATCGTTGAACAGGTTGAGATTCTTCAGTTTGCTGGGCATGGACATGTGACAGGTTCCTCAGTGCGGCGTCAGCCGCTGATGCGGGTCGGGAAATCGGCGAAATAGCGGTCGGTGATGCGCTGGTTCAGCAGCAGGTTCTCCAGCGGCGGCACCGGGGTGTAGTCGAAGTCGATGGCCAGGCGACCACTGGACAGCTGCGTGGGCAGGTTGGCGCCCTCGTCGTACCAGGCCGTGGCTCCGAGCAGGTATCCGGCGTTCACCAGCTCGCGGAACTTGGCGTTGATGCTTTCGAGCATGTCGCGCACCAGCGAGGGGTGCAGCGGCTTGTCGACGTAGACCAACTGCGCCTCGGCGATGGTGTCGGCCAGGATCTGCGCCGTGCGGGTGGAGGTCTCGAAGGCAAACAGCGGCTCATCGCTGCAGGTGCGCGATCCCCAGAACTTGTAGCCGTTGGAGTTGATCAGCGTGGTGATATCGGCGGCATTGAGCATGCCGGCGTCGGTAGCCGGATCCTGCAGGTCCCAATGGACGTCCCGGCTGATGCCAGTCACGCCGGCGACGGCCACGTTGGACAGCGACTTGTGCCAGCCCTGCTGCTCATCGATCATGGCGCGCAGGCCGAGCGCACGCGCCGTGGCGAAGGCCATGCCGGTGGTCGCATCGGCGGTGTTGAAGGCCACGAAGTCGGGATAGATCAGCATCAGCTCTCGTTCGCTGAACTGCGCGCGGTAAGCGATTGCCTCCGGGACCGAGGCGCTAGCGGCGCAGCTGACGTAGGCCATTGCCCGCAGCTTCTTGGCGATCACGGCCAGCGCAGCGGTCACCGGCTGGGTGTCCAGCCCCGGCGCCCCGAGGATCCGCGGCCGTACCCCGACCTGGGCTTCGGACACCAGCAGCGCCTGCAGGCCGGTGTAGGTCGCACCGTCCTTCTTACCAATGACATTGGCGGTGGTGGCGCTGTCGTCCACGCCCTCGGCCACGCGCACCACAACCGTGATGGCGTTAGCCTGGTCGGCAATGGCCTGCAACGTGGGGCGCAGGGTGCCGGCGGTGCCGGCCTTGCCGATAGCCCCCAGCACGTCAGTCAGCAGCACCGGGCGGTCGAGCGGGAACAGGGTGGCGTCGGCATCCTCGCCGGTGCAAACAATGCCGATGACGGCGGTAGCGATGGTACGGATCGGGCGGACACCGCCGTTGATCTCGATGACACGTACGCCGTGGTGATAGTCGGTGGCCATGGTGACTCCTGCGGTTATGGGGTGCGGAAACGAAGCGGGACGGACAGACGGGTGGTGCGGGATGCGCCGGTGGGAACGGCGCGCTGGCCGTCCAGATCCAGCACGAACGTGCCGGGCTCATTTGCGCGGGTGAGGCCGATGCGAGTCAGCCGGATTCGAGGCTCCCAACGCAGCAGCGCAGTTGCGGCGGCGCCAAACAGCTTCAGCCGGGTTGCATCGTTGAAGGGCTGGTCGATCAGCTCCGACAGCAGCGAGCCGTATTCACGGCGCTCGATGCGCGATCCGATGGGGGTGGTGAGGATGTCTGCGATGGACTGGCGCAGGTGCGCGGTGTCGTCGCTGAACGCGCCAGAGCGGGCGTCCATGCCGATCACTGCGGCGCACCAGAGGTACCGCCGCCGGGCTGCACGGCGCTGTGCTTGTGCTGCTTGAGGCTGATACCGCCACCCACCACGTCCTCGGACACCACAGCTTTGCCGTTGACCTTGACCTGGCCGGTGATCTCGGTATCGCCAACGATGGTGACCGGCCCGGTGATGGTGACGCCCCCGTCCGCCTGCACAGCGACCGTGCCGCCACCGGGCAGGACTGCCGACAAGGCGTGGGTAGCGGCGTCGTAGCTGATCACCGCGCCGTCCTTGAAATGGCTCAGCACGACATCTGGATTGGAGGACGGTGCCGCGTACTGGGAGCTGTACAGCCCGCGCAGCACCACCGCGTTGGCCAAGTCGCCGTCGCCGCATAGCAGCTTCACCTGCTCGCCAACACTGGGTGGCGCCCACACACGCATCTCGCCTGCGGCCGTGGTGAGCCAGGGAATGAAGTCGGTATGGGCCTCGCCGGTCTGCACACGGCACACGCGAGCGTCGTGGTCGACCTGAGTAACCACGCCGTCGCGGAGCATGTTGTTGAGCTGTTGGGGCAGAGCGCTATCCATGCGCCCATGGTCCTTGCGACGCCTCGCGCGCGCACGTGGGCCAAGATGTAGCCGCAAGAGCTACACGGCGCGGGCTAGTACCAGCCCACTGCCGTTACCGACGCGTAGAACACCGTCTGCTGCACTGCACCCCCTGCGCGCACCAGCCTCACGTAGACGTTCGCAACCGCATTCCGGTATTCGGCGGAGGCAGCGGGGACAGATACGGACACGCTTCCAGACTGACTGCTTGTCAGTGAGGTGAAGCCGCCTGCGCTCGTGGAGAAGTTGGCGCTACCGAGACCATCTGCCGCGAACTGGACCTGGTATTCAGCTGCGGATGCCCCGGTCGGGAGCCATCGGCCTTGGTCCACAACCGTGTTGCTGCCCAGGCCGCCGCCAACTACGGACGAGGTGATGGTGTAGTTGCCGTCAGACGCCAGGACGATCTGAATCGAGGCAGTAGCAGAGCCTGAACTGTTGGTCTTTGCCGCAGCATGCGCTGCAAAACGGATCCCGTTAAACGGCAGCGAGTAGGCCGCCGTGCCCTTCGCGGCCCACAGGGTTGCCACGTCCTGCCCCCCGATTCGATAGCCGACATCTGGACGCCTCTGACCATACCGGACATGGGCGTAGCGCAGCGGCGAGCCTCCCTGTCGCCGAAGGCCGGCGGCAGTAGGCCCGTCCCCCATCACGTCAGCGTCGAACAGGTCATCGAAATCAGCGCCTTGGAATCGGTACCCACTGGTCATATCACCGGCCCCGCTTTACGGCTTCGAAGGCTGCGCGCAGCTCGGCGATTTCATCATCGTGCTTGCGCCGAGCCGTATCCAGTAGCTGGAGGAAGTGAGTTTGCAGCGCCTGAACCTGATCGATCTTCAGCGACGCAACACTCTCGCCACGGAAGTACACGCCCTCTTCGTCAACGGTTTCCGGTGCGGCTTGGGCGAGGGATTCAGCAGACTGGAAGATGCGCTGCCGGCCGTCATCGTTGTACTCGGCCTTGTACGTGCCGATGAATACGTCGATGCGCGCGAGGTCATCGAGGGTGTAGGGGACTTCGCCTATACGTTCCTTCAGCTTCAGCGACGAACCAAAGTCGAAACCGCCGCCAGCGGAGACGGTGCCGACGAACGCATGTCCGCCAAACCCGTTCTCAGCGCTGTACTGAATCTTGTTTACCCCGTCGTTCCAGCCGACATAACCGCGACGCGTGCCGTCCGTTGTGTAGAACGCAACGTAGCCGGCATTCGTCGCGGTGCCGGCGGTTGCGCGGACGCACGCCTGGGCGAAGTGCGCACTGCCACCGGCAGTTAGATCGCCGGGCGTCTTCAGGCTCGTTGCGGTCACCTCGCCGGCCGCAGCTACGTTGCCGTTTCGCGTAACGGAGAGTGCATTGCCGTAGACGCTGTTCCACAGGTTGATCGAACCACCGCTGGCGTATAACGACCAGGTCACGCCGTAGTCCGAACGCTCCACCATCGAGAAGCCAGAGCCAACGCCGCGCGAGGTGACGCCATTGCCAAGCGAAACGATTTCGCTGCCGGCCTGCATCACGCCACCGGCCGTTACGCTGGTCGCAGCTGCGATGCCACCAGTAGAGCCTATGTGAGCGGCGCTCAAGTTGCCACCGGCAGAAATGGATCCGTTGAACTCCGCAAGGGGCGTTTCGAAGCGGAATTTCGAGTTCAGGATCCCACGGAAAACAATCTCACGGCCGTTCACACCCGTGCCGGCCGCCAGGCAGACATCCAAACGTCGGTTTTCGCCGGTCGAGCCGCGCTCGCCCACCGAGATAAAGCGCGCCGCATCGATGTCCGCCGAGGCCGGCACGGAGAACGACAGGATCCCGCTGATCGTGTCACCGGTTTGCTTGTTGAAGTACTCCGCGTGCGTGTGCGCAGACGGCGGGAAGGTGTTCGGCTTGTCGGTGATGCCGTCCCATGGATGGCTGTGTGGGCTGGGCGGAAACAGGTTGGGAACCCCGGTGAAGTTACGCCAGTCGAGGTAGTAGTCCCCGTGCGCGCCGTCGAGCAGGTCTGCGTTGAGCCAGTTGCCGTGGCCTTCGTCCCGCAAAGCCGCTCCCTTCAAACCGAGCTCTGTCCGGTACAGCGCGGCCGTGGCCAGACCCAGAAGCCCCTTCACAAAGACGCTCGGGGCGCCGTTGCCAAACCGGCGGTTGATGTACCCCGCCAGGCCGCGCGGGGTCAGCGCGGTAGCCGGATCGCTTCCTGCATCGGCTTCCTGATCCGTGGACAGCCGGACTACGCCGGCGCGCGTGGTCGTAGCCGGGGGGTTTACGAAGTCGATATCGCCGCACTCGATACTGGTGGCGTTGACCTTTGCGAACCGAATGTCTGTAGCCAGCAGCATGGTGGCCGCTGCCGCCTTCTCCATGATGGGCGCCGGCTGCGAGTAGACGGCGAACAGCGTGCCGTCCTGCAGGTATAGGCCAAAGCCGCGCAGCGTATAGGCATCGGCGGTGTCGTCGCGGACGTTCAGGTGCAGCGTATCGGCCGAGACGGCCTGGCCCCCGAACGTGGTCAGGCGCTTTGCCTCCCCGGGCAGCGTCGTGGCCACCGTCACAACGTCGAAGTGCTGCGGGGTCAGCCCCACGTGGGTGAGCTTCACCGGCGCGGTGCCAGTGTGCTCGGCGTTGACGATGGCGGCGAAGCCGGCAGGCGTGATGGTGATCTGTGGCACGGGCATGGTGTGGTTCCTACGGTTCGCTCGCCGCCAACTGCAGGCGGGTGGAGGTGAGCAGGCGGGCCACGCCCAGCACGCCAATGGCGCCCTCGGCGTTGATGCCCTGTGTGAAGGTGAAATGCGAGCGGACGGGCTTTGCGCGGTTGACTGCGGCCATTACCTGGTCAATGAAGGCGGCGGTGGCCTCTTGGCCGCTCTGGCCGCTCAGGGTCAGCAGCAGCTCGAACGTGTGTGGCTGACCCGGTGGGTCCAGCTCCCACCATTCGCGGATCTGGACCTGACCGCCGAAGCTGGCCACAACATCCGCGATGCTCTGGGCGGTGCCCTTGTGGCGCTGGATCTGGAAGGAGCTGGCAATGCGCGCACGCTGGATGTGTTCAGGCCAATCGCTGCTCCAGGTGTCGACCGAGACGGTCCACGCCAGGAACGGGAGGAACTGCGCCGGGCACGTCCACGGGTTCCACAGCATGTGGTGGACCATGGGAATGTCACCAAGCTGGGCATCGGCGCCTTCAAGCGCCCGCTCCAACGCAGTGCTATTGGGCGGCAGCAGGGACCGGTGCTCAGTCATTGGTGCCCACGTGCTCAACTGAAACGGCGGTGCAGAAGGCCGCAGATTGCGCATTGACGGCGATGTCGGCGGTGGGACTGATCAGCCTCACGCGCTGTACGCCTTCGACATGCAGGACCGCGTAGAGCGCCGACAGGGGCACGTCCCGATCAAGGCGCTGAGACTGGCTGCGGAACTGCTCCACGCGCCTGTTGGCCTCGGCGATGACCAATCCGCTGTCAGGGCCATTGAACGTGGTCAGCTCCGCGCGGATTTCGTACGGCAGCACCTGGGCGCCGGCGACGGTCACGTGATCGGTCAGCGGTCGAACGTTGCGGTTGAGCAGCGCGGCTTCGACGGAGGCGAGCAGGGTGGAATCAGGCGTGCCGTCACCGAGGCGGGACAGCACGGTTACGACCACTTCGCCCGGCGACGGGCTGTGCACGCTGGCATCCAACACGTCCACGTGCGCCGACAGGGTATGGAAGATGTAGGAGCCTTCCGGCCCGGCCACGGACAGCCCCTCCGGAGCGAGTTGGATCCGGCGGCGGAAATCCTCGTCGCTCTCGTACCGCGCCGGTGCGCCGGTTTCCGGATCCGCGGGCGTGACGAGCTTTCGCTGCACGCCGTAGGGGACAGCAAGGTTGTCCAGGTCGGCGCCCTGCGAGTAAGGCAGCATCAGGCCACGTGCGCGCTGGTTAAACTGCTCACGCAGCAGCATTTCGCGGTAGGCGCTGCCCTGCAGGATCTTAATGACCGGGTCGGACTCAACGATTGCGGTGTACTCGGGGCAGAGTCGTCGGAACTCAGCCAGGCGCTCGGCGTAGATCGACTCGAAGGTTCGCTGCTCGAAGATGTCCGGTGCCGGCAGCTTGTCGACTTCGATGGCGGTAAACGTAGACACGGCGGCACCGGCTGGAGGGGTAATTCCAGCTTCGCATCGCGCGCGCGCGTGTCCGGCGGGGGTGACGTGTAGCGGCTGCGTCTACGCTATTGCCCGGCCAGGTGGTCAAGGATGAGGTCGCGTACCAGCTGCTCATCGGCTTGGGTAAAGCCCAGCAACAGGCGACGCTGATAGGTGACCCTCAGTCCGTTTGAGCCCACCGTATCCGAGCGCCCTTCCTGATGGATCCGGGCGATGCGCGAGACGCGGCCGGCAAAGCCGACCGTCACTTCCTGGGGGCTGGTGCGGACGCGCAGATGCCGCGCCTGCCGGATCTTGGCGAACATGGCCCCGCGCTTGATCCGGCCGGCCTTCGCGCGGCGTGGCGTGGGCGTGCGACGTGGGGCGTAAGGGGAGCCGTCAGGGTTCTGCTGGGCGGCGATGCGCTTCTGCTGAGCGCGGCGCAGCCCCAAGCCAACCTTACGTGCCAGGCGGCTGCGTTCGGCCGGCTGCAAGCGTTGCAGCAGGGGTGCGGCCCATGTCTCCAGCTGCTGCAGGTCCTCGCTCATGCGGTGATGGCGGGCAGAGTAGCCACCAGCACGCCAGCATCGAACAACGCACCGCCCGCGAGGGTGTCGGCGTGTTCGCCTTCGGTGGCAGGTTCAGCCAGGTGCTGCAGCTGCAGGTTGCCCTGCTCATCGCGGTGGACCTTCATCCGCTCGGTCAACGGAAGCTTGATCGCCAGATCGACCAGGTCATCGGACAGCACATCGACTTCAAAGCTGAGCTTTTCCCGGTTGGAAGGGTTGGCCAGCAGTTCGGACTGATGGCGGGTGAGCCATTGCAGCAGCGGGAGCATCACCGCCTCCGGAGCGCCAGCGAAATCGGTCAACACCAGCTCCAACGTGTACCGGTACTCGAAGCACAGTCCCGGTCTGTAGGTGCCAGTCAAGCCGCCGCCTTCCACGAAGATGAGCAGGCGGTCGGGGTTGTCGGCCAGTGCCGGAATCGCGGCGATCAGGTGATCGCGAAGCTGCTGCGGCTTCTTCATCGCGCGTCACACTGCTGCAGCGCGCTCTGCAGCTGCCGCGCCAGCTGCTGCAGGCCGGTCACCTGGGCGACGGTGGCGTGGTGGGTAGCGTAGTTGTCGGCGAGGGTTTCGGCGACGGCAGAGAGCGTAACGCCGGCGGCGGGCGCATCAGGATCTCCGGCAGCTCCGGCGAGGGCGTCGCCGCTCGCTGCGGCGTCGTGGAGGCGCACGAAGCCAACAGGCACAGTACAGGCAGCATCAGCATTCGCAGTGACATAGACGGGAACCTCTTTGACAATGGTGGTGCCGCGCTCACGGACCACCTGCACGCGATCCACGTACTCGGTCACGGTGCGGGTGGTGTCCTGGGCAAGCCGAAGCTTGCGCACCAGGGCGGCATTGGTGGATTCGGCAGCGGCCAGGTCGGCCTTGGCGTCGTCGCGTTCGGTGATGGCGCGGCCAATTCGCTGCTGCTGACAGGTAGCCAAGCCGGCAACGGCCAGCACCAAGGCGACCAGGGCGATGGCTCGGTACAGCATCAGCGCACCCCCAAGGCGGTCATGCAGCGCTGCAGGCGGGCCGTGCGGTCGGCGAAGCCGTTGGGCGTGGCACGGGAGCGGGCGTTGCCCAGGTTCACCACCCGGCTCACAGCCAGCACGTCGCGCTGGTCAGAGTGGGCGTTGAGGCCGTTGTCCGCCCAGAATGCGGCTGCGGCCATGGCCCCGGTCTCCGGCTCAATCAGCAGCGCAGGCTGCTCTTCGAGCGGCTGGCCGATCAGCAGGCCCATTCGCCGGTAATTGCCGCGTCCGGTGTGCATCATCGGGCCGCGCCCGCGATAGCGGTGCCCGTCGCCGCTGGACTCGCTGCCGTTGCCGTTGCGGTTGGCGTAGACCCGGTTGCCGAGCTTGACCGGCTGGTGGACGAACCCAGCCGCCTCGCTCGGGCTGACGTACTTGCCGAACACTTCGAGCAGGCGCTCGCGGCTGTAGCTCAGCCCCTCTTCCACGCGGCTCAGGCTCAGGCTTTCATGGCCCAGCTGTGCCAGAAAGTGGGCGGCACGGAGCGGGGTGGAGATCCCGAACCGCTTCATGGCGGCATTGAGCGGCTCCGCCCAACGTTGGGCGCGGGTGAGCGGGCACTGCATCGCTTGTGCGAGCTGGGCGGCGGTGATCATCGTCAATCCACTCCGAACAGGTGGGCCACGTTGCCGCGCGCCCGGTAGGTCGTAACCAGCAGGACGACCAGCAGCATCAGCTGCCAGCCGCTGGTGGGCGCCTTGGCGCCCTGCAGGATGATCTGCAGGGCTTGGCCGCCCGTGGCGGCGATCAGCAGCCAGGCGCACCAGGCGACGCCGTGGCGGTGGCGCGCGCCCTCCGCCGGGCGGTAGGTGAGCAGGCGCACGCAGATGGCCAGGCAGCACAACAAGGTGCCGGTACTCAGGAACTCAGCCATCGGTGCCTCCACGCGGCAGGCGGGCCGGATCGGCGGTGCGGCTGCGCTCGATCAGGGCCAAGGTCAGGGTGATAATCGTGGCGGCGCAGAAGAACGCCGCCAGACCGCTGGAGGCGACATCGAATCGACGCATGACCTCGGTACCGCCCAGGTAGCCGGCCACCACGCTGATGGCCAGGTAGATCAGCCGCTTCCAGATCGACAGATCCTTGGCGGACACAACGAACAACGTGGCACCAGCGAAGGCGCCGATGAAGGCGTCTGCATCAATGCCGGGCAGCAGCGATGCCAGGCCGACGCCAGTGGCCAGTGCAACCATGCTTCCGGTGGAGGTGGGTTCGGTCATCATCAGTCCCAGAGCTGGATCAAGGGGCGCGTCACGGCGCCGGCGGAAGGGGTGGGTACATCGGGGAGGACCACCACGGTCCCCTGTGGCAGGACCGGCCCATGCAGGCTGATCCCGTAGTTCAAGGCCAGCACCTGTTCAACCATGCCGGCGGTGGTGCCCAGATGCCGGTGGCACAGCGCGTCGATGGTGTCGCCTTGCATGGCCACCACACGCATCAGATCAGCTCCACCGTTACCCGCCGCTGCCCCAACAGGTCGCTGATGGCATTGCGCTGGTCGCGCCGGATCTCATCAATGGTTGGCGTCAGGTCATCGGCGCGCTGGTTGCCCTGTGCGGTGGCGTCGTACGAGCGGTACCGCTCATGCAGCACAACTGCGGTGGCGCAGTACACCGCCTGCCGGTAGAGCTGTACCAGCTGGGACACGCCATCGACCTGGTCGGACGGAACGTCCGACAGCTGCGCGTGCCCGGCCTTCTCCTGGGCGACCCGGTAGTCGACCAGCTCACGGGTGACGGACATCACGGCGCCAACCACCACGCTACGCATGCGCGCCGGCGTGACATCGCCGGTGATGCGGATCGCCTCCCGCACCGCCGACACGTCGATCTCCGGCCAGAACGGGCCGGCCGTGATCGGATGCTGCTGCGGGCTGGGGGATGCGTTGGCGGTGAAGCTGCTCATGGTGGCCTCAATAAGTCGCCGGTGGTCGGGGCGTCACACCAGGGGAGAGAAGCCTGGTGATCGGCCCCGAGCCGGCGGGGTCGCGGGGACGCTCGTTGTGCGGGTCAGTCGTTGGACTGGTTGCCCGCGAGTTTCTTCTGCAGGCGCTGGGCGCCTTCCAGATCCTTCTTGCCGCCGCACGAATCGTGCAGCTGGATGGCGCGGACCAAGTCAGTAACGGCCAGATCGACTGCCTCGGCCGTCAGCGGCAGTTGCTCGGTGTCGGTCTGCAGCAGGCCACGTGCCCGGGCCAGCAGCAGCTTGGCGCGGACCTGGTCGGGCATGTCGTGGCCTTCGGTCAGTGCCACCGCGCGATCCAGCACGCCTTGGTCGAACTCACCGCCGGTCTTCTGGGCGTTGAGTGCTGCCACTGCCACTTCCTCCGCGACCAGGCAGCCGGTGGTGCGGCTGAACTGGTCCGGCATGGGAATGCGGTGTGCCAGGACGTAGGCGGCGATGTCCAAGCCACGGTCGAAGTCGCCGGCATCGATGTTCCACAGCATGACCGTGGCCACCACGTCGTCTGCACCGCCCTGGTCGGCGGCCAAGACGCCGTCGACGTAGTCGGAGTACTCCGGCAGCAGCACCGCCTTGAGCTTGGCCTTGCCCTCGCCCGATTGGATCTGTTTCAGGCGGGCGCGGTCGCTGGCCAGCTGCAGCTGCATCTGCTGGTAGATGGTGGTGCCGGCCATCAGGTTGGTGCCGGCAGCGGCGGTCGCAGCCTGTTCGGCCAGGACGCGCTGCAGGTGACGCTTGGCGGGGCTGCTGGCCATGGCGTCAGTCCTGAACCACGATGTTCTCGACCAGGGCGCCACGGCCGTAGTCTTCGACCACGTAGTCGTCGTTGGACGACTCGAAGTTCGCCACGCGGTTCTTCTGCGGCTGCTCGATGAGGTAACGGCGGCGGCCGTCGATCTGCCAGTAGATCGACAGGTTGTCCAGCGAGGTGACCATCAGGGCGTTGGCCGGGACGAACGGCACGATTACCGGCTGCAGGCCGCCGATGCGCTTGGTGCCCAGCACCAGATCCGCGGCCAGCTGCTCGGTCGGCGCCAGGTCCTTGTTGATGATGGGGAAGTACTTGTCGTGCACCAGGTTGCGGCCCAGGATGACCACCAAGCCCGGATCCTGCTGGTGCCACGGCTCGATCAGGGTGGACACCACATCCATCACCAGCGCGTCCAGGTTGGCGTAGTCCGCGCCGGCGCCGCCCACCTTCACCGTGCCCGGGGTGTCGCCGCCGGACATGACGCGGCTCGGGGCATGCTCCCGGTAATTCTGGAACCAGCCCTTGTTCACGTCCTGCAGCAGCGGGTTGGCTGCGCGGTCGGTGGTCTTGGCGATGCTGGTGCCGTTGAAGCCGACCATGATGCGGTCCAGCGCCTGGCGTTGGATGATCGCGTCACGCAGCAGGGTCTGGAAGTTCGGCTGACGCGCCCAGGCGTCGAGGCGGGCGTACGGGATAGCGGTGTCGTAGTTCGTCTGCACGCACTCGTAGCCATTGCTGTCCAGCGCGGTGACATCGGCCGGCTGGCGTTCGGCGTTGCCGCTGGTGTCGGTGCGACCAGCGATGGTGCCGTTGACGCCTACGCCGATCTTCTCGCCCTTGAGGTCGATCACACCGGGCATATTGATGGACGTCAGGAAAGCGCTGCTCTCTTGGATGCGGGCTTCCATCGTCTGCTGGACGCCGGGTTCGACGGCGAAGGTGTTTGCCGCGCTGGTGACGCCGTTCAGCTGGGCGACGCGCTGGGTGAACTGATCGTACTGAAGGCGGGTTTCGGTGCGCATGGTTGCTCCGGGAATCTTGAAAAAGGGTGGGGGTCGATCAGCAGTCGGTTGCTTCGCTGGCCTTGGCGCCGTTGAAACCGGCGACCACGGGGCGCGGCGTGTTCGGCTGCGCGGTTTCGTCCAGCTTCTTGTGGAAGCCGGCAACCTGTGCCGAGAGGTTCTGCACCTGGGCGCCGAGATTGCGGTTGTCCTGCTCCAGCTTGGCCATGGCCGCGTCCTGCTCGCTCACTGCGCCCAACAGCTGGCTCGCGAACTGGGCCACGTCGAAGTCGATCTCTTCCTTCTTCGGCTCGGGCGCCGGCTTCGCCTTCGCGCCCAGGCCCAGGTTGGACAGCAGCGCGGCGAGCGGGCCGGGTCGGGCCTCGGGCTGCTCCACGTCGGCGAAGGTGATCTGGGTTTCGGCCGCCTCGGAGAACAGGTTGCCCGGGGCCTGCTTGCGGTCCTTGAACGGGCTGTCTTCCGGGTTCTTGGCCGAGAAGGCCAGCATGTTGGTACCGATGCTGGCGGGCGAATCGGTCACGCCGAGGCCGTACAGGTAGGCCTTGCCGCTGTCGGCGAACTCCGGGGCAATTTCGATGCTGGTGAACACCTTCTGCTTGCGCACGTTGACCATGTCGACCAGGTCAGCAGTCGGGTCCACCTGGGCGAACAGCGCCATCTTCTTCTTGCCGGCGATCTCGACTTCTTCGGCCTTGACCGCCACCACGTCGCCGTAGGCACGGAACGGACTGTCCGGCAACGCGCTGCGGTAGTGCTCCATCCAGATCCGGGCGCCATAGACCTCCGGGTCGTAGGTTTCGGCCATTTCCACGATCTGCTGGCGCTCGATGACGCGGCCATCGGTGGTGGCGCCTTCGACAGCCACGCGGAAGAACTGGGAACGCTTCTTGTCGGTCTTGCTGGCCATCTCGCCCTCGGCTGGTATCAGTGCGCATCGGTTGTCGATGCGATGACCCATGGTCGGGTGAGGAAAATTTTGCGGCAACGCGAAGAGCGTGTAAGCACATGATCTACGTAGGTTTTTCACTGTCGCGCGCGCGAGGCGACAGGCAACCTGTAGAGGTGCAAAGCGTAGCCGAAAAACTCAACGTGGATCCCCGTCGCCAGGCAAAGTTCTTGTACTGGATGGGGTGGCGCATCTGCGATATCTGCGAGCTGATCGGTGAGAAGGAAAAGACCGTTCACAGCTGGAAGGCGCGCGACGAATGGGATCGTGCCGATACCGTAGAGCGTGTCGGCGGTGCCTTGGAGGCGCGGCTGGCCATCCTGATCCACAAGGAGGGCAAGACCGGCGGCGACTTCAAAGAGATCGACCTGCTGCACCGGCAGCTGGAGCGGCAGGCCCGCATCCAGCGCTACCAAGGCGGTGGCAACGAGACGGACCTGAACCCAGCGGTCGCCAACCGCAACGCCAGCCCGAAGAAGAAAGCCCGCAAGAACGAGTTCAGCGAAGAGGAAGTGGAACGGCTGCAGCAGGCGTTCCTCGACGGGTGCTTCGATTACCAGCACGATTGGTACCGCGCCGGCAGCGAGCGCACGCGCGTGATCCTTAAGTCGCGGCAGATCGGCGCCACCTACTACTTTGCCCGCGAGGCGCTGATCGACGCGCTGATCAGCGGCCGCAATCAGATCTTCCTGAGCGCATCCAAGAGTCAGGCGCACATCTTCCTCGGCTACATGCGTGGTTTCGTGCGCGAGGTGCTGGATCGGGACCTCACCGGCGATCCCATCGTACTGGCCAACGGCGCTGAGCTGTTCTTCCTGGGCACCAACGCACGAACCGCGCAGGGCTACCACGGTAACTTCTACTTCGATGAATTCTTCTGGACCTACGGCTTCAACCAGCTGAATAAAGTTGCCAGCGGCATGGCGATGCATAAGAAGTGGCGGAAAACCTACTTCAGCACGCCGTCCACTATGGCCCACGAAGCCTATGACTTCTGGACGGGCGAGCGCTTCAACAAGGGCAAGCCGACCTCCCAGCAGGTATCGATCGATGTCAGCCACGGGCGGCTCGGCAGTGGCCGGCAGTGCGAGGACGCCATCTGGCGCCAGATCGTCACAGTGCTCGACGCAGCCGACCGAGGCTGCGACCTGTTCGACGTGGCCGAGCTGCGGCGCGACTACAGCGCCGAGGAATTCGCCAACCTGCTGATGTGCGAATTCGTGGACGACAGCGCCAGCGTGTTCCCACTCACCATGCTGCAGCCGTGCCAGGTCGACAGCTGGGTGGAATGGGCCGGCGACTTCAGCCCCTTCGCCATGCGCCCCTATGGCGACCGCGCGGTTTGGATCGGGTACGACCCGGCCGAGACGGGCGACAGTGCCGGCATCGTGGTGGTTGCGCCCCCGCAGGTGCCAGGCGGCAAGTTCCGCGTGCTGGAGCGTCACCAGTTCAAGGGCATGGACTTCGCTGACCAGGCGGCGTTTATCCAGAAGGTCACCCAGCGCTACTGGGTCACCTACATCGGGATCGACGCCACCGGCATGGGCACCGGTGTGGCCCAGCTGGTCCGCCAGTTCTTCCCCGGGTTGACCACCTTCAGCTACTCGCCCGAGGTGAAAACGCGGCTGGTGCTCAAGGCGTTCGATGTCATCAAGAACGAGCGTCTGGAATACGACGCCGGCTGGACCGACATGACCCAGTCGCTGCTGGCCATCCAGAAGACCAGCACGGCCAGCGGCCGGCAGACCACCTACACGGCGGGGCGCTCGCGCACGACCGGCCACGCCGATCTGGCGTGGGCGCTGCTGCATGCCCTGCAGAACGAACCGCTCGAAGGCGGCGCCGCCGCCCGCAGCACCATGGAGATTTTCTGATGATCGACACCGACCAGAGCGCTGTCACCGCGCCGGCAGGGCCCATCGAAGCGTTCACGTTCGGGGAGCCGACGCCGGTGCTTGAATCGCGCGGCATCCTCGACTACCTCGAATGCTGGCGCAACGGGCGCTACTACGAGCCGCCGGTCGACCTGCAGGGGCTGTCACGCACCACCCGCGCCAACCCCTATCTGCAGAGTGGCTTGACCTTCAAACGCAACATGCTGGTCCGCACGTTCGTCCCCCACAAGCTCATGAGCCGCGCCACCTTCGCGCAACTGGCGTTGGACTACACCACCTTTGGCATGGCCTACGTCGAGCGGCGCAAGGCCCTGTCAGGCGCCGCGCACAGCCTGGCCGTGCCGCTGGCGCAGTACGTGCGCCGTGGGGTCGTGGAGGGTGAGTTCTTTCAGGTGCGTGCAGGCCGCATGGAGCATGAGTTCCCGGCCGGCCAGGTGTACCAGCTGCGGGAGTCCGATGCAGACCAAGAGGTGTACGGCCTGCCCGAGTGGATGCCGGCCGTGCAGGCCGCGCTGCTCAACGAGTCGGCCACGCTGTTCCGCCGCAAGTACTACAACAACGGCTCCCACGCCGGCTTCATCCTGTACCTGACCGACTCGCAAGCGGAATCGTCCGACGTAACCGGCCTGCGCGAGGCGCTCAAGGCGGCGCGTGGCCCGGGTAACTTCCGGAACCTGTTCGTGCACTCGCCCAACGGCAAGAAGGACGGCCTGCAGATCATCCCGGTGAGCGAGGTCGCGGCTAAGGATGAGTTCGCCAACATTAAAGGCGTGACACGCGACGACATGCTGGCCGCGCTTCGCGTGCCGCCGCAGCTGCTCGGCATAGTGCCGCAGAATAGCGGGGGGTTCGGCTCGATCCGCGACGCGGCAACGGTCTGGGCTGCGATGGAACTGGCACCGTTGCAGACGCGAATCACTGCGATCAACGACTGGCTGGGCCAAGAGGTGATCCGCTTCGCTCCCTTTGAACTTGCACCGGCGGTGGCATGAAGAACCTGCGTTGTGGCGACTGCGCCAAGCTGCTGGCCAAGGCCGGCGGCGTCTATGAGATCCAGATCAAGTGCCCCCGCTGCGGGGTGCTGAACCACATGAAGGCCGAGAGCCTCCCCTCGGATCGCCGCGAGCGACCCCAAGAAGGCTCTACCCATGAAGAACGAGTTGATCCACGGCGATGCCCTGACCGTCCTGCCGACCCTGCCGGCCGGCAGCTTCGACGCCCTCATCACTGACCCGCCGTACGCCAGCGGAGGCACGCACGCATCGTCGCGGCAGCAGGCACCGCAGGTGAAGTACATGCAGGGCGGCAAGGAGCAGCTGCACGCTGATTTCGTCGGCGATGAACGCGACCAGCGCTCGCACCTGGCATGGATGGGGTTGTGGCTGGCCGAGTGCAACCGCGTCTTGAAGGACGGCGCGCCCGTCCTGCTGTTCACCGACTGGCGACAGCTGCCTCTCACCACCGACGCGCTGCAGTGCGCCGGGTTCACCTGGCGCGGTGTGGCGGTGTGGGACAAGACCGAGGGAGTGCGGCCGCAGTTGGGACGGTTCCGCAACCAAGCCGAGTACGTGGTGTGGGGCAGCAAGGGCAACATGCCCCTCGCACGACGTGCACCTGTGCTGCCGGGCGTTATCCGCGAAGCCGTGAGGAAGGCCGACAAGCATCACATGACGGGCAAGCCCACCGAGCTGATGCGCCAGTTGGTGCAGATCTGCGAGAAGGGGGGGCGGATTCTCGACCCATTTGCCGGCTCGGGCACCACCCTCCTAGCAGCAGATCTTGAAGGGTATGGGTGGACGGGCATTGAGATGACCGCTCACTACCACGGCGTGGCGGAAGCCCGTCTCCCAGGCTCGATCTAGGTTATCCACTCGATAAGAAGGCCGCCTCCGGGCAGCCTTCTTCCTTATGGCGTCAACATCCAGCCGGGGGTACTTGGGTGCAGAGAACAGTCTGCGCTGGGCTCATCTTTCGAGTGGCGTCAAAGTTTCCAAGCAACAAATCGCTTCAAGATGTCGTCAAGCTCCGTGGGTGCGCCAGCCGCTACGATTCCGCCTGCGTAGGAATGAGTAGTAGATGGTGGCTCCTTTGAGAAGGTATTTGCCTCGAAAGGTTTCAAACTCTTCGGCGGCGTGGGTAATTCCAGATACGACGTGGAAATCGTCTTCAACCACCCAAACAACCTTGAGCTCGCCCCAGCCGCTGCGATGTAGGCGCGAGCACTCTCAATGCTTCGTCCGGACGTGACCATGTCATCGACAATCAGAACCCTCTTCCCCTTCAGGCTAATCGGTGTCTTTCGCGGGGTGTCGGACAAGTTTCTGTGTGGATACTTGTTCAACTTGATCGTACTCAGCTGATTGGTGAACAGTCTATCCGCGGCTTTCGTGTACTGGCTCTTTGGGGCGGTCGTGTGCCGCACTACAAGATCGTGAAAGTAATCGGCCCTGGTGCACTTGCCGAGTCGCGCAAGAATGCTCTCTAGCCCGCTATTGCTGATTACCTTTGGAGCGGCGTCGTGGCCAGGGTAGGTGCAGATGTAGTCGACATCCTCCATGAGCCCAGAGAAGTACAGCGACGCCACGGTAATGTAGAACCAAAAATCCGGGTGGCCAGTGCCCTTCTTTGCTGCATCCCGGGCGTCAAATCCGAACAGCGCATAGGCTTGGATCTGCGTTGAGAATGGTCCGGCAGTAGATGCGCTCCAATCAGATCCCGACGCTTGCCAGAACAGGTTGTGCTGCCGGAGACCGAAGAGCACACAGAACCGGCGAAATTCTTCGACCGACTTGACTTGGAAACCATGGTCAGAATTCTGGCCGTACCAATCGCTTCGGATATGTAGAAGCTTGTTGTTGACGCCGCAAATGAAATCGTCGTCACCCCCACCCAGTAGGATCGTCTCGTATCTCTTGGCGCCGTGCACGTTAAGGATGGATGCGGCGGAATCCTTTCGCTTTCGCGCAGGTGAGTTGTCCCATTGATAGCCGTGCGCATAGATGGGAACGCCAGCTATCGATGCGATGTATTCGTGCAAGGGCTGGCCGTTGCATGTCCAGGCTTGATTAGACCAAAGCGCGACCTTCACCCCGTGCTGATGAAGTTCAGCGGCGAGCGCGCCGAGTTGCTTCGCCACTTGGATTACAACCTTTTTTTCTGGATTGACGATCGTTCCTTTGACCGATACCAGGATCAGCTTCAATGCCATTCGATCACCCAAAGAGTTGAGGTTGTTCCACTACCTTTGCTTCACGTTCTTTCGCCCCTGTAGCCTTGAAGTCCGGCCACTGCGATAGGGCGTCTGACATGCATTGCACAAAATCGGTGTGCTGTCTCGGGACTTCGAAGCAGGTCTGGGCAACCCCGTGCTCTGGGGAGATGGACATGCCGTTCGGTACGAGGTTGATCGTTTGGCGCCCGAAGCTTTTGGCGTAGCGGATGGTGTGCGCCGTTCCCGAGGACTTCTTCCACTGCGTAGCGATCACGCAGCTTGCCAGCGCAGCTTGCAGCCTGTTTCGCCAGACAAACTGCTCCGCTGCAGGTTCCGCGTCGGGGAAGTATTCGGAAATCAGCAACCCACCCGAAGCGACGATTGCATCCGCCATCCACGAGTTGCGCGCTGGATAAGGACGCAAGATCCCCGTGCCCAGTATAGAAATGTTGGGGACGCTGGCAGAGAGCGCGGTCTCGTGCGCTATGGCATCTACCCCCAAGGCTAAGCCACTTACGAGTGGCGAATGCATTTCCTGCACTGCGCGGGCGGCGTACTGGGTCAGGAAAATTCCCTCGATAGACGGATCCCTGGTGCCTACCACCGCCACTGATGGTCGCTGAAGAAGGCTTAGATCGCCTCTGCAGAAGAGCCACAAAGGTTGGCTGTCCAAGGGCAGGTTTCGGAACGTCCTTGGATATCGCTCATCAGCTTGAGTGATCAGATGGACCGCCGACTCCCGGAGGCGGCGATGCGTAGCAACCCCCTTCACCATAGCCTGACGTTTGATCGCCCCAGTCTCCATCCCTGTGGTGGATGCCACCAGAGGAAGTAGCGAGCCTTCAGCCTGCATGTCGGCCACACCCAAGGGGCCACCCCATTCACGCATGGTCTTGAACCCAATGCCCTTCATCTGGGCTAGGCCAAGGAACAACGTGTGAGATCGAAGATGAACAGGATTGATCATTTAACGATCTTAGCCCGAACTCGCTGCCCTGGGCGCGCGCACTCGTCTCCCCGCCACGCCTGCGGTCTTCGTACCCCTGTTTTTCTGCACCCCCTCAGCACCCCGCCAGAGGCCGCCGCAGCTTGCGCTAGTGCCTCGCCGCGAGCTGGGTTGAACCCTGCGAAATCCTGCGCCCCATCGGCCTGTGCGGGGGCCCAGGGGCGGTCGCTGGCAGGGTCCATGCCGGCGCAAATTATTTGAAGTCCCATCGGAAGTAGGTAACGGGGTAATCGGTGTTCAAAAATCACTCCAAACGCCTAGTGCCCCAAGGCTTTCGGGGCGTTACCTCTAGCGGTAATTTGAGGTAACGCCCGAGCTCAAAAGAAGTAATGTCATTGATTTCAAAGGAATTTGTATTTGACTTGGGTTACCTCCTGAAAAGGTAATCAGATTACCTCGACGTTACCCTAAAATTACCTTTGATATGTCTCTATAACTAATTGATTTAAAAGTGATTAGCTGGCTTTCGGGTGACGTGGTTACCTAAGTTACCTGTTTCCGATGGTCATCCAAAAAATTCCGGAATAGGGGCCGAAAGGTTCGCCGCCACACTGCCGCGCGCTCCACACTCGCTCATGCAACCGGCTGCAGCAGCTCTTCGGCGTTGGTCCGGGGCGAGTTGACGGCGCGGTTTACGCGGTAGGCCTCCAAGGTTGGAGGTTCGCTAGCCAGAAGCATCGCCATGGCATCGTCCGACGTGGCTGAAACACTCTCGGGCCCGGAGTGGGACCCGGAGCGACCAAGTGAACATCGGCGGCATCGGCTCTGCAGCAGCTACGAGCAGGGCGTGTTGAGGCTTATCCACCACGTCTCCTCCCCAACGCGCCGAAAAAGGCGCGCCACCTCTACCCCGTCGAGCAGCAACGAGTAGGGGCGTTCGAAGGTGGCGCCGCCGACGGCGTGCCAGTGGAAGTCGGGCGGGAGCATGGTGGCGAATCCTACGGCT
Organism: uncultured Stenotrophomonas sp.; assembly: GCF_963519925.1. NCBI lineage: Bacteria > Pseudomonadati > Pseudomonadota > Gammaproteobacteria > Lysobacterales > Lysobacteraceae > Stenotrophomonas > uncultured Stenotrophomonas sp. The sequence goes on from NZ_CAUQPH010000017.1 coordinate 44,534, forward strand.
CCGGGTCTCACGGGGCAGGCTGCGGAGCCGCACGCGGCGCCGTGAGTCGACCGCTATCTATTGCGGGTGAGAGCGGCGAAGGGGCCGATGATGCGATGACAATAGACGTTGGTTGTAGTCGGAAATGGCCCGCGCTAGAGCATCGTGTTCATCGCAGCCTTACTTGCAACAGCTATCCCGCGTCCGATATGGGCGAGTGTGCTGTGAGCGGCGTTCGCATCTGCTAGCAATACAGACCCCGCGATGGTTAGAAACGAAGACATCACGACCGTTCTCGCGCTTTCGGCGATGGAGGTGGGGACAGCGACTTCCTTGTGATGCCGGAACAGACCTAAGAAGACCTCCATGCGGGCATCAGTCCACCTCTGTCTCTGGCGGAAGTCCGACCTAAGGCGCAAGACCTCGTTTTGCAGTGACGCAACGTGGTCCTCGAGCTCTTCGACGCGATCATGCTTCTTTCCCCGCAGGCCGTACGTGCTATCAAAAGAATGAGATTCAGGCGGCTCGCTCGCGGTGAAGTCGGCCACTTGCAGGTGGGATACCGCCTGAGCTGCTTTTATGCCATCTAAGGCTGCACGCATTGACACCAATGCAGACCCAATTACCGTCAGAAGGCCCAGGTACGTAATTGCCCGCGACGACATCGTTACTGCAAGCGCGACGGAGAGAGCGAGGAATGCCGCAATACAAGCGACCCAAATGGCAATTGACGATTTGGTCATGGTGGTGCCCGTTGGCTGAAATGAGGTCTACTGAGTCGGTACGGCTCGATGAAGAGACTCGGGCCGCAGCTGGGTGTACCGCTTCAGCTCATTCCATGACTCATGGAGCGTAACCGCCGCGACCTCCGGGATATCGTATCCCTGTTCGAACAGCCGCGATGTAGCTTCATGGCGGAGATCGTGGAAGCAGAGATCCTCGATCTGCAGCTTCGTGCAAGCGCGGGTGAACGCGGTTCCCACGGAATTGGCGTTGTAGGGAAAAATCGGTCCGTCTGCATCGCCTCTGGCCTGCCGCTGCACGATTTCCCAGGCATCGCCTAGCAGGGGGAATCTCTTGTGATTCCCTGCCTTCTTGCGAGGGTGTTTGGCATCCCTGAGCAGGGCTGTCCGGTTCACCTGGTCGACGTCGGACCACAGCAACCGGGTGATTTCGCTCTCGCGCTTGGCCGTCAGGATGGCGAAGTCCATGATGTCCACCATGGGAATGCGCGACCGCCATGCGGCGGCCCGGAAATGCTCGCGCAGGCGCTGCAGCTCATCGGGGGTAGGACGTCTGTCGCGACGCTTCGATTTCCCAACCAAGCGCAACAAGCGAAGCACCGGCCGAGCTTCCGCCACGGGGTCGCTGGTCAGTTTCACGCCCTTCATCGGCCCGGCCAGTTTCAGCAGCTCGGAGAGGTACCCCAACTCCACGTTCATGGTTGCGGGCGCGCAGGCTGGGATAATGACCCCGTTGGCCATCATATGGTCGCCGCGGATCCGCCGGCGGGCATGCTCGATCACGTCGTTGGCGGTCAGATGGCTTGCCACGATGTCGCCGAGGCTTTCACGGATCCGCGTCATGTTGCCGGTATGGGTTTTGGAGACGGCCCTGACGGTGGCCAGCTCGTTGGTCCGCCAGTCGATCAGCTCGCCTATGGTGATGTCCTCACCTGGTGTCCCCCCTCGGGCCTCGTAGTCTGCCTGCTCGCGCTCAATGCGTTCGGCCCAGGCTCTCGCGGCGGTCTTAGTGGGGAAGGTGCGGTATTGGTCTTTGTGGCCCTTCCGGCGCACCATTGCGCGCCAGCGGCCGTTGCGGTTCTGCAGTGTTGCCATGTTGTGCCATTCCCTGTTGTGCCAATCCCCCGCTGGCACAGTAATGGTACAGCCGGTTGGGAAATAGCGGGAAAAACGGGGCAATTGCGGGAATGAGCGAGTACCTCATATGCTTGATAAGTCAATGAAATCTATGGAAATGAAGGGTATCCGCCTCTGTGTTGCCCCGATGATGGACTGGACGGACCGCCATTGCCGCGTGTTCCATCGGATCCTCGCCCCGGGCGCACGGCTCTACACGGAAATGGTGCACGCCAACGCGGTGATTCACGGCGACCGCGAGCGCCTGCTCGGTTTCGATGGCAGCGAGCACCCGCTCGCGCTTCAGCTCGGCGGCAGCGACCCGGCCCTGCTTGCGCAGGCGGCACGCATTGCCCAGGAGTGGGGCTACGACGAGGTCAACCTCAACTGCGGCTGCCCCTCGGACCGGGTCCAGGCCGGGCGCTTCGGCGCCTGCCTGATGCGCGAACCCACCCTCGTTGCCGAGTGCGTGGCGGCCATGGTCGAAGCGGTGGACATCCCGGTCACGGTCAAGTGCCGCCTGGGAGTGGATGAGGACAACGACTACGAAACCTTCGTCAACTTCGTCGATCAGTCGGCCAACGCCGGTAGTGCGATGTTCATCGTGCACGCCCGCAATGCCTGGCTGAAGGGGTTGTCGCCAAAGGAAAACCGAGAAGTGCCGCCGCTGCGCTACGACTGGGCGCACCGGCTCAAAGCCGACCGCCCCCAGCTGCAGATCGTGCTCAATGGTGGCCTGGCCTCGGTGGAGGCCGCCCAAGCCCAGCTCCCCGCGCTGGATGGCGTCATGCTGGGCCGAGCCGCCTACCACGACCCCTATGTGCTGCATCAGCTGGAAGCCGCGCAGACCGGCGCCGCGCTGCAGCGGCGCGAGGCCCTGCTGCGCGCCATGCGCCCCTACATCGAGGACCAGCTGCAACGCGGACTGGCCCTGAAGCACATCACCCGTCACCTGCTGGGCCTGTTCCACGGCCAGCCCGGCGGCCGCGCGTTCCGCCAGGTGCTCAGCGAGGGCGCGCACCGCCCCGGCGCCGATTGGGACCTGATCGAACAGGCCCTCACCATCACCCGCGACCAGGCCGAACGCGTCGCTGCATGAACCGCGCCGGAGACCGCGCTTGACATCGCCCGGGAAGTAGCCGTCAATGTTCACCTAGATGAACAAAGCGAGGCGGCGGTCAGAAAAGTTCAGACCGGATTCACCGCGTAAAACCAAGAATTTGCGAAAGATTCGTAAAGCGCCGGCCCATCGCTGGCGGTTGCCGATTCACAACTTTTGAACGTTTTGACGCGCTCCGTTAGGATCAGACCCGATGTTCTCCGTGACCCGCCACCGCCGAATCACCGTTGCCGCCGTGCTGGCGACCTGCGCAGTTGCTGCCATCGGCAGCGCCGGCGCGCAGGCTCCGCAGCCGGATCCGGCCCGGGCCGAGATGGTGCGGGCCGCCCGTGGTGCGCCGCAGGAACGCTCCCTGTCCGACGCGGTGCGCCGGGTCCAGCGCAGCACCGGTGGCCACATCCTGGGTGCGGAACGGGTGCCTTTCGACGGTCGGGACATCAACCGGGTGAAGTACATGGATGACCGGGGCCGGGTCCGCTACATGGACGACCCTGCCCAGCCGCGTTCACAGCCCCGCACGCCGCGTTCGGATATGTCATCACTACGCGGCGATAACCCCTGAACGGGGATAGTTGTCCGCAGTCATCTGTTAGCCACTGGCCCCAGGCCACACCCAGGACACTAGGGAGAGTTCATGCGTATCCTTCTGGTCGAAGACGAAGCCCCGCTGCGGGAAACCCTTGCAGCCCGGCTCAAGCGCGAAGGCTTTGCCGTCGATGCCGCACAGGACGGTGAGGAAGGTCTGTACATGGGCCGCGAAGTGCCGTTCGACGTGGGCATCATCGATCTCGGCCTGCCCAAGATGTCGGGCATGGAACTGATCAAGGCACTGCGCGACGAGGGCAAGAAGTTCCCGGTGCTGATCCTTACCGCCCGCTCGAGCTGGCAGGACAAGGTCGAAGGGCTCAAGCAGGGCGCCGACGATTACCTGGTCAAGCCGTTTCATGTCGAAGAGCTGCTGGCCCGCGTCAATGCGCTGCTGCGCCGTGCGGCGGGCTGGAGCAAGCCGACCCTCGAATGCGGCCCGGTCGCGCTGGATCTTGCTGCGCAGACGGTCAGCGTGGCAGGCAGCAACGTGGACCTCACCAGCTATGAGTACAAGGTGCTCGAATACCTGATGATGCATGCCGGCGAACTGGTCTCCAAGGCCGACCTCACCGAGCACATCTACCAGCAGGATTTCGACCGCGACTCGAACGTGCTGGAAGTGTTCATCGGCCGCCTGCGCAAGAAGCTGGACCCGGACGGCGAACTCAAGCCGATCGAAACCGTGCGTGGTCGCGGCTATCGGTTCGCGATTCCGCGCAACGAGGGCTGAGCCGTTAGTCCGGCGATGGGATGATGTCAGGCCGTCTGTGGTTCTTTAAACGCTGGCGGCCGCGCTCCCTGCAGGCACGCCAGCTGCTGGCTGCCAGTGTGAGCCTGATCGCCTTCCTGGCGATCGCGGGCTACGCGCTGGATGCCGCGTTCGCCGACACCGCGCGGGCCAACCTGCGCGAGCGCCTGAAGAACTACGCTACTGCGTATGCGGCCGGCATCGACTTCACCCGCGACCGCTCGTTGTACATCCGCGAGCAGCCGCCGGATCCCCGTTTCGACGTCCCCGGCAGCGGCCTGTACCTGCAGGTCGTGATGCCGGACGGCAAAGGCAATTCCATGTCGGCCGAAGGCCCGATGCTGCCTACCGTGGGCGGCGGGCTGCTGGCGCCGCGCCAGGAAGTATTCGAAGGCCCGTTGCCGATGATCCAGATCGACGGCAGCGAGGGCTCGGTGTACCGCTATGGGCTGGGCCTGGTATGGGATGCCGACGCCGATCCGGCCACCGAGTTCCCGTACACCATCTACGTGATGGAAGACTCGCGTGCGCTGGGCGCGCAGCTGCGGGTGTTCCGTGGCCGGGTCTGGTTCTGGATGGGCGGTGCCGGCCTGATCCTGCTGCTGTTGCAGACGGTGATCCTGCAGTGGAGCCTACGCCCGATGCGGCGCGTGATCACCGAGCTGACCAAGGTGCAGCGCGGTGAAACCGAGCGCATGAGCGAACGCCACCCGCGCGAGCTGGAGCCGCTCACCGACAGCATCAACGCGCTGATCGAAAGCGAACGCGAGAACCTCGAGCGCCAGCGCAATACCCTGGCCGACCTGGCGCACAGCCTGAAAACGCCGCTGGCGGTACTGCGCACGCAGTTGGACAGTGGTGCGCACGACCAGGACCTGCGCGAGGAATTCGACGTGCAGCTGCGGCGCATGAACAACCTGGTCGGGTACCAGCTGGCGCGCGCGGCCTCGTCCGGCCACAAGCTGTTCTCGGCCCCGTTGCCGATCGAGTCCAACGCCGAGGAAATCGTGCGTGGGCTGGAGAAGGTGTACGCGTCCAAGGGTGTGCTGTGCGAGTTCGACATCGACGAAGCGGCGCGCTTCCACGGCGAGCCGGGCGACCTGCAGGAACTGCTGGGCAACCTGCTTGAAAACGCCTTCAAGTGGGCCAACCGCCGCGTGCTGCTCACCGCCAAGCCACTGAGCGCGCCGGGCGTGCGCCGCGCCGGCCTGCTGTTGTCGGTGGACGACGACGGCCCAGGCATCGCACCGGAAGACATCGCCAAAGTGCTGCAGCGTGGCGTGCGTGGCGACGAACGCGTACAGGGTCACGGCATCGGGCTGTCGATCGTGCAGGACCTGATCAAGGATTACCGCGGCGAGCTGCAGGTGAAGCGCTCGCCGGAACTCGGCGGCGCCCGGTTCGAAGTAAAGCTGCCGCCCGGGCCGTAAGTCCAGAGCGTACCGACCAACGGTCGGTACCTACCCGCATGGCCGTTTCCCGGTAGGTACCGACCGTTGGTCGGTACGCCCTCCAGGTGGGTACCGACTGTCAGTCGGTACGCTTCCCAGGTAGGTACCGACTGTCAGTCGGTACGCTTCCCAGGTAGGTACCGACTGTTAGTCGGTACGATGCCCAACCGAAGGCGGCGCCCCATAAAACCGCCGCAGATGCCCCGCAACCACCGGCATCTCCGTTTCAAGCACATCCGGCGCCGAGAAGTGATATTCGGTCGCCACCGCAAAGAACTCATCCGGCCCTTCGCTGGCATACGGATCAATCACCGTTTCCTGCCCGTCATCCACCTGCGCGCACAGCGCGTCATACGCCTGCTGGAAATCCGCCGCCCACTGCTTCTGCCAGTCACGCGGCAGCGGTGGCGTGCCATCGAGCACGCCGTCGAGCACATCGATGCGATGCGCCATCTCATGCACCACCACACACGCGCCTTCGTGCGGATACTTCAGCTCGGCCTGCACGTCATGCCAGGACAGCAGCAACGGACCATTGTGCGAGACCTGGCCGATCGCTTCTTCTTCCCACTCGTGCAGCACGCCATCTTCGTCCATCTCGCTCTGCGGCACGATGAAGCCTTCGGGGTACACCAGCACCTGCGACCAGCCGCGAAGTCCCACCTCGCCCAGTTCCAGCAACGGCAGGCAGCACAGCGCGGCAATCAGCACCGCGTCATCGTCGCCCAGCTGCAGACCGCCGATCGGCGTGATGGTCTTGCCGTGCAGGAACGCCGCCGCCAGCTCGCGCAGGCGTTGCTGGCGAACAGGCGGGACGCCACGCAGCCACGCGCTGCGCTGGCAGGTGCGTTGCCAAGCGGTATCGGGAATCGGGCGCGGTGCCGACCGCAGCCAGCGCAACAACGACTGGATCAGCGGAACATGCCTGGCAGGAAGCTGTGCCATTTCGGCGCGCGCAGGCGCGGCAGCACGTCATCGTCGCCGCCACCGCCGGTGCTGCCGGGTGCCGTGGCACTGGGCTTGACCGTGGTCGGGGCAGGGGCCGCCGGCGCGGTGGTCTGCGTCGTACGTTCGCTCTCGGCCGCAGAATACACGCAGCCGCCCCGGCCCGCGCTGGCCAGCGCATCGGAAGCGTGCGCGGCAAGGGGGGCCATCAACAGGATCAGGCAATGGGCGAACGGGCGCATCGTCAACATCCGGAAGGGCGAAAGGGGTCAATCTTCGATTCTAGCCCGATTCACGGCCTCAATTGGAACCCCTCCCCAAAGCGCGCCCGGTCGCTTTCCCGCATAATTTTGTCCATCAACCGATGGAAGCTGCCGTGGACGACCGCCAACTGCTGGCCAAACTGGGCGCCGGGCGCCTGTCCGGCGACGCGCTGGCGCGTGAGCTCGGCCAGACCCGCGCCGCCATTTGGAAGCGGATTCAAGGACTTAGGGCGGCCGGCGTGGAGATCGACGGCCGCGCCGGTGACGGCTACCAGCTGCAGCAGCGGATGGAACTGCTGGACTCTGCGTCCATCCTGGGGGCGCTGCCGGCGCCGCTGGCGGAGCGCCTGGACAGCCTCGAAGTGGCCTGGAGCGTAGGCTCGACCAACTCTGAATTGCTGCGCTGCAGCGCGCCCGAGCGCGGTGCCCGGGTGCTGCTGGCGGAGCGCCAGACCGGCGGCCGCGGTCGCCGTGGACGGGCGTGGGC
>NZ_CAUQPH010000018.1:0-47679 GCF_963519925.1 uncultured Stenotrophomonas sp.
CCCCGGCGGGGTGGCCCTCCGAGTTTTGGCGTGTGGTTGTTGTTGTTTGGGTGGGTGCCCCCCCCCGGTCCGCCCCCCCCCCCCCCCCCCCCCGCTACCGGGGCGGTGTCGGGCCGGGCCGGGCCGGTGTCGGGCCGGTGCCGGGTCGCCCCGGTATCCCCAGGGTACGGGCCGGGTATCGGCGAGGTTCGCAGCCCTCAATGTTCGGCTTTATCCCGCTTCCAACCCCGATGCTGGATATCCAGTTTCAGGCTGTACAGCGCGGTAAACGCCGGAAACAGGTTCTGCAGCACCCCTACCGAGTCCTGCTTGGCCGAAAACAGGAAATAGCTCAGGGTCATCAGGCTGCCGACCACGCTCATGTACCAGAACAGGCGCGGGATCACCGGCTTGCCGGCGCGCCGCGAGGCGACGAACTGCACCAGCCAGCGACCACCGAACATCAGCGCGCCGGTGTAGCCGATCAGTTTCCAGCCGGTCACGTGCAGGCCGGTCCAGTACAGCCAGCTCAACGGCTGGTCGAGCCAGTGCAGTTCCATCAGCGTTCTTCCACGGCGGTGCGCCGGCTGCGGGTGATCAGCCAGGCCACCCCGCGCAGGTCGCGGATGCCGACCAGCGCACGGCCCAGGTTGTTGTACTTGGATACCCCGGCGGTGCGGTGGCGGTGGTTGACCGGCACGCTCACCGTCTTCCAGCCCGCCCGCTGCATCAGCGCGGGCAGGTAACGGTGCATGTGGTCGAAGTACGGCAGGTCCAGGAACGCGGCCCGCTCGAACAGCTTGATGCCGCAGCCGGTGTCCGGAGTATCGTCGCGCAGCATGCGTGCGCGGATGGCATTGGCCCACCGGCTGGCCCAGCGTTTGCTGCCGCTGTCCTGGCGGTGGACCCGCCAGCCGGCAAACAGCTTGACCTCGGCGGGCGCGGCGGCGCGGGCGGCCAGCAGGCGGGGAATGTCGGCCGGATCGTTCTGGCCGTCGCCATCCAGCGTGGCGATCCACGGTGCACGCGCCTGTTTGACGCCGTTACGCACCGCCGTGCTCTGCCCGCTCTGGCTGACGTGGTGCAGCACGCGCAGTTCCGGATGGGCCGGCTTCAGCGACTCGAGCACGGCCAGGGTGTCATCGCGCGAGTGGTCGTCGACATAGACGATCTCGAAGTCCAGCTGGCCGCGCAGTGCGGTGGTGATCTCGTCGATCAGGGGCTGGACGTTATCGCGTTCATTGAATACCGGGACGACGACCGACAGCTGGGGTTGGCTCATGATCGGGCTCTGCGAGGGGCCAGGAGTGAAAACGACCGCGCATTTTCCGTGTTCAAGGTTATCCGAAGATGAACCCGCCGTCGCACCTCAGGCGCGATCGCCGAAATAATCGCGGCACCACGCCACCACCGGTGGCAGGCCGCGCTCGATCGGCGTCACCGGCGCGTAGCCGAATGCGTCATGGGCACGCCGGGTATCGGCCATGGTGCGGACCATGTCGCCGGGCTGCATCGGCTTGTATACCTTGTGCGCCGGGCGTCCAGCGGCCGCCTCGATGACCCCGATGAAGCGCTCCAGCTCGATCGGGGTGTGGTTGCCCAGGTTGAACACGCGGTGCGGCAAGTCCTCGTCGGACGGATGCGCCAGCGCGCCGAGGATACCGGCGACGATGTCGGAGACATGTGTGAAGTCGCGCTGCATCTTCCCGTCGTTGAACACCTCGATCGGCCGCCCGGCCAGCACCGCGCGCGAGAACAGCAGCGGCGCCATGTCGGGGCGACCCCAGGGGCCGTACACGGTGAAGAAGCGCAGGCCGGTGGCGTGCAGGCCGAACAGCTGGGCGTAGGTATAGGCCATCAGCTCGTTGGCGGCCTTGGTCGCGGCGTACAGCGAGCGCGGCCGGTCGATGCGCTGGTCTTCGGAGAACGGCGGCGTGGCCGAGTCGCCGTACACCGAACTGCTCGACGCATACACCAGGTGGGCCACGCCGCGATGGCGGCACAGCTCTAGCATGTTGACGAACCCGGCCAGGTTGCTGTCGACGTAGGCCTGCGGGTTTTCCAGCGAGTAACGCACCCCGGCCTGGGCCGCGAGGTGGACCACGCGGCGGGGCTGGACCTCGTCGAACAGCGCGGCCAGGCCATCGCGGTCGGTGAGGTCGAGCACGCGGATGTCGGCGTCCGGGCACAACGCGGCCACGCGGTCGCGCTTGATCTGCGGGTCGTAGTAATCGTTGTAGTTGTCCAACCCGACCACGCGGTGCCCGGCATCGAGCAGGGCACGCACGGTGTTGGCGCCGATGAAGCCTGCCGCACCGGTGACAAGGACGGTCATGGGCTCAGTCCTTGCGGACGCGGAGCTTTTCGAGCACGCCGTCGAGCGTGTCCAGGTCGGTGTAATGGATGATCAGCTTGCCCTTGCCGCCACGGCCATGGTTGATCGCCACGCGTGCACCCAGCGATTCGGACAGCTCGGTTTCCAACGAGGCGATGTCGGCCTGCGGCGCGCTGGCGCTGGGCTTGCGGCGCAGGTTCGATGGCACCTTGCCGGCCGCGAACTGCTGTGCGCGGTGTTCGACTTCGCGCACCGACCAGCCCTGGTCGGCCGCTTCCTGGGCCAGCTTGCTGGCCAGTTCCGGGGCCAGGGTGAGCAGCGCGCGGGCGTGGCCCATTTCCAGGCGACGGGTTTCCAGCAGCAGGCGGATCGCCACCGGCAGCTCGAGCAGGCGCAGCAGGTTGGACACCGCCGCGCGCGAACGGCCCACCGCCTGCGCGGCTTCGGCGTGGGTCAGCGCGAATTCGCTGATCAGGCGCTGCAGCGCTTCGGCTTCTTCAAGCGGGTTGAGGTCTTCGCGCTGGATGTTCTCGATCAGCGCCATCGCGATGACGGTGCGGTCTTCCAGTTCGCGCACCACCACCGGCACTTCGTCCAGCCCGGCCAGCTGCGAGGCGCGCCAGCGGCGTTCGCCAGCCACGATCTCGAAGCTGTCTGCGCCGAGCTGGCGGACCAGGATGGGCTGGATCACGCCCTGCGCCTTGATCGACTCGGCCAGCTCGGCCAGCTTGGTTTCGTCCATGTCGCGGCGCGGCTGGTACTTGCCCGGCTGCAGGTGCTGGACCGGCAGCTTGCGCAGCACTTCACCCGGCAGCGGTTCGACCACGGCCGCGGCCTGCACCTGTGTCACCGCGCCCTTGGGCCCCAGCAGCGCATCGAGGCCACGGCCGAGGCCGCGTTTCTTGCCGGGGGCGGGCTTGGTGCTCATCAGGCGGTCTCCATGGCCTTCCCGGCCGTGTTGCGTTGGTGGTGGCGGCGGATGATCTCGCCGGCCAGGCCGAGGTAGGCGACGCCGCCGCGCGAGGCGCGGTCGTAGCCGACGATGCTCTGGCCGTGGCTGGGCGCCTCGGCCAGGCGGACGTTGCGGGGCACGATGGTGCGGAACACGCGGTCGCCGAAGTGGTCGGTCAGTTCGGCCGACACGGCATTGGCCAGGTTGTTGCGCACGTCGAACATGGTGCGCAGCACGCCCTCGATCTCCAGGCTGGGATTGAGGCTGGCGCGCAATGCGTCGATGGTTTCCACCAGTGCGCTCAGGCCTTCCAGCGCGTAGTACTCGCACTGCATCGGCACGATCACCGAATCGGCGGCGGCCAGGGCGTTGAGGGTCAGCAGCGACAGCGCCGGCGGACAGTCGATCAGGATGAAGTCGTACTGGTCCTGGATCGGCGCCAGCGCGCGCTTGAGCCGCTGCTCGCGCTCGCCCTGGTCCATCAGCTGGATCTCGGCGGCGGTCAGGTCGATGTTGCCCGGCAGCAGGTCGAACCCTTCCGGGGTGGTGACCCGGATGTCCGCGGCGGTGCTTTCACCCAGCAGCAGGTCGCAGGTGGAGGCGGCGACTTCGCGCTTGTCCACGCCGCTGCCCATGGTGGCATTGCCCTGGGAATCGAGGTCGACCAGCAGCACGCGCTTGGGTGCAGCAGCCAGGGCGGCGGCCAGATTGACGGCCGTGGTGGTCTTGCCGACGCCGCCCTTCTGGTTGGCGATGGCGATGATGCGGGCCATGCGGGTGAGCCTCATCGGCAGGGAGTGGGACTGGGCATTATGCGGTCACCGGGCGTGTCATGCACTGTGAGATGCGCGCACGGGCCGGTCATGGCCCGGCCACCACGACCAGATGGCGCTCGCCGGTGAGGCCGGGAACCTGCAGCGGCAGCACCTGCTCCACCTGCCAACCGGCGGGCAGCTGGGCGATCTCGTCGTGGGGGTACACCCCCTTCATGGCCAGCAGCTTGCCGCCCGGGCGCAGCAGGTGGCCACCCACGGCGATGATGCCGGCCAGGGTGTCCATCGCGCGGGCGGTGACATTGTCATACGCGCCCGGCTCGGCCAGCGCTTCGGCACGCGATTCAGCCACGCGTGCATTGGTGAGGCCCAGCTGGCGTACCGCTTCGCGCATGAAGCGGGCCTTCTTGCCGTTGCTTTCCACCAGGGTCACCTGCAGCCGGGGGCGTGCGATCGCCAGCGGGATCCCCGGCAGCCCGGGGCCGGTGCCGAGGTCGGCCAGGGTGCCCTGTTCCAGGAACGGCTGCATGGCCAGCGAGTCGAGCAAATGGCGGGTGACCATCTCCAGCGGATCGCGGATCGCGGTGAGGTTGTAGGTGCCGTTCCAGCGGTTCAGCAGGGTCAGGTAGGTCAGCAGCGGCGGCGCCAGGGCGGCATCCAGGCCCATGGCGGCCAGGCCCTTTTCAAGTGCGGCGGCGACGGCCGGCGGGAGCGTATGTTCGGTCATGCACCCATTATTGCAGGGTGGCGCCGCTGGCATTGCGCGAATCCGGTGCGCTCAAAGCGCGTGCCAGGCCAGCGCAGCGCGGAAATCGGCGGCGGCCTGCCATTCGTGCAGGTGCCAGCGCCCGGCCGGGCCGAGGTCGGGGTCGGACCAGGCCAGGTGCAGGGCGCCGTCCGCGCCCGGGGCCAGCTGCAGGCGATGCAGGCCGAACGAAATGCCCTGGCCCTGCGCCTTGAGGATCGCTTCCTTGGCGCACCACACCCGGAAGAACCAATGCTGGCGGGCGCTGTCGTCCAGGCCGAGCAGCCAGGCCACCTCGGCCGGGTGGAAGAAGCGCTCGATGATCTCGGCCATGCGCGGGCGCGGGCGCAGCGGCTCCAGGTCGACGCCCAACCGCACGCCTTCGCCCAACCCCACCAGCAGCAGGCCGTGGCTGTGGCTCCAGCCGGTCCCGATGTGGGCCAGCGGGCCATGCAGTTCGGGCCGGCCGCGCGGGTCGCGCTGCAGCGGCAGGGTGTCGGGGCGACCGCCCAGCTGTTCGGCCAGCAGCACCCGGGCCTGCGGCTCGCCGCGGGTGCCGGGCACGTGCGGCAGCCGCCAGACCGTGACCGGACCGAACCGCCAAGGGCCGTCCAGGGTGGCCGGCAGGCTCATGCGCGGGGCCCCCGGGGCAGGCTGCACAGCGACTTCACGGGGGCTGCCGTCAACTGGCGCGGCTTCATCCACTCAGAGGGAGTCACCAACATGGGCATCATCATCTGGTTGATCGTCGGTGGCATCGTGGGCTGGCTGGCCAGCATCATCATGCGTCGCGACGCACAGCAGGGCATCATCCTGAACATCGTGGTCGGTATCGTCGGGGCGTTCCTGGCAGGGTTGATCTTCAATCGGGGCAACATCAACGACGGCATCACGCTGTGGTCGTTCCTGTACTCGCTGATCGGCGCGGTGGTCCTGCTGGCCATCGTGAACCTGTTTACCCGCAAGCGCATCCGGTAACCGGTAACGGTAACGGATGGGTAACGACGGTGGGTCGTTACGTGTTTCGACAGGGCCCGGCATCCGCCGGGCCCTGTTGGTTTCAGCCCAGCTGCACCCACGCCGGCGCGTGGTCGCTGGGGCGGTCCCAGGTGCGCGGTTCGCGGTCGATGCCCGAGGTAAGCGCGCGTGCCTTGAGCGCGTCGGAAACCAGGGTCAGGTCGATGCGCAGGCCCAGGTCGCGGCGGAAACCGGCGGCCCGGTAATCCCACCAGCTGAACACGCCCGCGTCCTCGCTGTGCAGGCGGAAGGCGTCGTGCAGGCCCAGCTGCAGCAGCTTGTTGAGTGCACCGCGCTCGGCGGTGGAGGTCAGGATGTGGTTCTCGTTCCAGACCAGCGGGTCGTGCACGTCGCGCGCGTCCGGGGCGATATTGAAATCGCCCATCACCACCAGCTCCGGGTACTTCTGCAGTTCCGAGGCCACCCACGCATGCACGGCCTCGAGCCAGCGCAGCTTGTAGTCGTACTTGTCGGTGCCCACGTCCTGGCCGTTGACCACGTACAGGTTGATGATGCGCACGCCGTTGACGGTGCCGGCGATGACGCGCTTCTGTTCGTCCTCGAAGCCGGGAATGCCGATCTGCACGTCCTGCGCCGGTTCGCGCGAGAGCAGCGCCACGCCGTTGTAGGTCTTCTGGCCCGCAAACACGCTGCGGTAGCCCAGCCCGGCCAGCACCGCGTCGGGGAACTTGTGGTCCTCCATCTTGGTTTCCTGGATGCCGACCACGTCCGGCGCGAACGCGGTGAGCCACTGTTCCAGGTGCGGCAGGCGCACGTTGAGGGAGTTGACGTTCCAGGAGGCGATTTTCATGGGCGCATTGTAGCGGGTCGGCGGTGCCGTACCGACCAACGGTCGGTACCTACCGGTCCAGCGCGCGAGCGCCGGGCGAGGCGCCGGTCCACCGCGCGGGCGTCGGCATCGGCGCCGGTCCAACGCGCGGGCCTCGGTCGTGGCGCCGGTGGAACGCCCGCCTCGGCCGCGACGCATGCGGAACGATGCTGCCTCTCCGGTAGGTACCGACCGTTGGTCGGTACCCCCGTCAGCGCAGAATCACCTTCAGCAGGCCCGCAATGCGTGAATACGGCGGTTTGAGCATATCGCTCGCCGCCCAGCGCGACTGCCACAGCACCGGCAGCTGCTTGCTCATCGCATCGAAACCGGCACGCCCGTGGTACGCGCCCATACCACTGGGACCGACGCCGCCGAACGGCAGGGCGTTGACGGCGAAGTGCAGCAGGGTGTCGTTGACGGTGACGCCGCCGGCCACGACCTGGCCGAGGATCCGCTCCACCACCGCGCGATGTTCGCTGAAGACATACATCGCCAGTGGCCGGTCACGGCCTTGCACGTCCGCCAGCGCAGCGTCCAGGTCGGGGTAGGCGCAGACCGGCAGGATCGGGCCGAAGATCTCCTCCTGCATCAGCTCCAGGTCGGCCGGCGGGTCGAGCACGATGGTCGGCACAATCAGCCGTTCGCGGCGCGCGCGCTCCGGGTCGACACTGGCCAGTTCGATCACCGGCACGCCGCGTTCGCGTGCCTGCGCCAGATAGCCCTGCAGGCGCTGGTACTGCCCGTCGTTGATGATGCGGGTGTAGTCGCTCGGGTCGCTGAAGTCGCCATAACGCGCACGCACCTGGGTCTGCAGCTGCTGCACCAGTTCGCGCTGGCGACGGCTGTCGATCAGCACGTAATCCGGCGCGATGCAGGTCTGCCCGGCGTTGAACCACTTGCCGGTGGCCAGGCGCGCGGCAGCCTTGGGCAGGGGGTAGTCGCTGCACACGATGGCCGGCGACTTGCCACCCAGTTCCAGGGTGAGTGGCGTCAGGTGCCGGGCGGCGGCGGCCATCACCTTGCGCCCGACCGCAGTGGAACCGGTGAACACCAAGTGGTCCAGCGGCGAACCGGAAAGCGCCGAGGCCAACGCGGCGTCGCCCTGCACCACCGCAACGCGGTCGGCGGGGAACACGTCGGCCAGCAGCTCGTGCAGGAAGGCGCTGGTGTGCGGCGTGTGCTCGGAGGGTTTGAGGATGACGTGATTGCCGGCCGCGATGGCGGTGGCCAACGGAATCAGCGCCAGGTTCACCGGGTAGTTCCAGGGTGAGATCACCCCGACCACGCCGAGCGGAACTGCGCGGGTCTGCGCCCGCGCTGGCCAGAACCGCCAGCCCACCCCCACCCGGCGCGGGCGCATCCAGCCGCGCAGGTGCCCGAGCAGGTGGTCGATCTCGTTGAGCACGGTCATGCCATCGGCGATCAGCGATTCATGGGTGGAGCGGTGCCCAAAATCGGCGGCGATGGCTTCGGCCATCTGCGGCAGGCGCGCCTTGAGGATCGCGCGCAGGCGCTGCAGGTCGCTGCGGCGCTGTTCCAGCGACGGGCGGTTGGCCTGCCAGGCGGTTCGCAGGGTCTGCAGGATGGCCGGAAGGGCGGTGGGAGCGGTGTCGGCATTGTTCATGCCCGGAATATAGCAACGCCCGTTTCAGGCACCGCGAAGCCACGCAGGGCGTGGCTCTACGGACCATGTTCCCACGCGCGTAGAGCCACGCCCTGCGTGGCTTCGCGGATCCAAACGAAGAAGGGCCGTGGCAATGCCACGGCCCTTCCTTGGTCACGCCATCACCGCTTACTTGGTGATGTCCACACCCTTGGTTTCATGCAGGAACAGGCCGCCGACCACGACCGTCATCAGCGCGATGATGATCGGGTACCACAGACCGTAGTAGAGGTTGCCGGTGCCGGCCACCAGCGCGAACGAGATCGCCGGCAGGAAGCCACCGAACCAGCCGTTGCCGATGTGGTACGGCAGCGACATCGAGGTGTAGCGGATGCGGGTCGGGAACAGTTCGACCAGGTAGGCGGCGATCGGGCCGTACACCATGGTGACGTACAGGACCAGGATCCACAGCATCAGCACGGTGCCGGCGATGTTGATGCGCGCGTTGTCGGCCTTGGCCGGGTAGCCCGCCTCGGTCAGCGCGGCCTTGAGTTCACCGCCGAAGGCATCGCCCTTGGCCTTGAGCTCATCCTTGGTCAGGCCCGCGGCCTCGAACGAGGTCACCTGGCTGTTGCCCACGCTTACCAGCGCCAGCGAACCGGCGGCGGCAGGCTGCACGTCGTACGGCACACCGGCCTTGGTCAGCGCGGCGGTGGCCACGTCGCAGGAGCTTGTGAACTTGCGCAGGCCGACCGGATCGAACTGGAACGAGCAGGTGTTCGGGTCGGCGATGACCAGCGCCGGCGAGTTGCTGCGGGCTTCTTCAATGGCCGGGTTGGCGAAGTGGGTCAGGCCCTTGAATACCGGGATGTAGGTCACCGCAGCCAGCAGGCAGCCGGCCAGGATGATCTTCTTGCGACCGATGCGGTCCGACAACCAGCCGAAGAAGATGAAGAACGGCGTGCCCAGTGCCAGTGCAGCGGCGATCAGCAGGTAGGAAGTGGTCGCGTCGACCTTGAGCATGCTGCTCAGGAAGAACAGCGCGTAGAACTGGCCGCCGTACCACACCACGGCCTGGCCGGCCGCGGCACCCAGCAGCACCAGCAGCATCAGCTTGAGGTTGCCGTCCTTGAGGCTGTCACGGAACGGGGTCTTGGAGCCCTTGCCTTCGGCCTTCATCTGCTGGAACAGCGGCGATTCGCTCAGCTGCAGGCGGATCCACACCGAAATGCCGAGCAGGATGATCGAGACCAGGAACGGAATACGCCAGCCCCACGCTTCGAACTCCTCGTTGCCCAGGAAGTAGCGGCAGGCCAGGATGATCAGCAGCGACATGAACAGGCCGAGCGTGGCGGTGCACTGGATGAAGCTGGTGTACAGGCCACGCTTGTCGGCCGGTGCGTGCTCGGCCACGTAGGTCGCCGCGCCGCCGTACTCGCCGCCCATGGCCAGGCCCTGGGCCAGGCGCAGGATGATCAGGATCACCGGGGCGGCGAAGCCGATCGACGCGTAGTTGGGCAACACACCGACCAGGAAGGTCGAGATGCCCATGATCAGGATCGTGACCAGGAAGGTGTACTTGCGGCCGATGCGGTCGCCGAGGCTGCCGAAGAAGGCCGCGCCGAACGGTCGCACGAAGAAACCGGCGGCGAAGGCCAGCAGGGCGAAGATCATGCCCGTGGTTTCGTTGACCCCGCTGAAGAACTGCTTGGCGATGATCGCCGCCAGCGAGCCATACAGGAAGAAGTCATACCATTCGAACACGGTGCCAAGGCTGGACGCGAAGATGACCTTCTTGTGGCCTTTGGTAAGTTCTGCTTTTGCAGGTACGGGTGTGGTGGACATAAGACGCTTCCCCTCCGAAGCAATCATTGGTAGCGCCGACTGTGTGTCGGCGTTCGTGTTGTGTTCCGGTAGCGCCGACTGTTAGTCGGCACTCCTTTAAAAACTGTATTTAGTGGTGAATTGAACGCGGTTGATGTCGCCACGGCGGCCGTCTTCGATCTCGCGCACGCCGTACATGTACTCCGCACCGATATCGACCTTCGGCATCGGCGTGTAGAAGACGTTGCCGCGGATGCTCTGCACGCTCTTGGTGACCAGCGGGCCCAGCACGCTGTCGTTGTCGTAGTCGCTGCGGGCGTAGATCAGGTTGGTGCGCAGCTTGGGAGTGAAGGCGTGGCGCCAGCCGACATAGCCCGCCAGCACGCCGGTGGGATTGAGTTCGTCCTGGGCCACGTCGTAGGCGGTATCGGCGGTAACGCCAAGGCCCACGTAACGGGCGATGCCTTCGCCGCCGCTGATCTGGTAGTGCAGCTGGTCGCTGCCGCCCATGACCCACTTGCCGCCCAGGGTCAGGCCGCCGCCGATCTTGTCGGCGTCGGCGCCGGTGGCCTGGTTGTCGACCTTCAGCTGGCGCACGATACCGCCGACGCCGAAGGTGCCCCAGTCGCCCTTCCAGCCGTAACGCAGGGTGAGGTCGGGAAGCGAGCCACGGTCGCTGTTGCTGGCCGTATTGGTCCACGCGCCGGTGACCGGGTTGCGGGTACCGGTGAGCACGGTGGTTTCCGGGTTTTCCAGCGCGACGCTGAAGCCGCCGTTGGTGTAGCGGATCTGGGCCTGGCGCACGAACAGCACGCCGTCGGTGGGACCGACGAAGTCGGCCGCTTCCGGCAGCGAGGCGGCGTCCATGAAGTTCGACCAGGTCTGGCCGGCCATCCAGTTGTTCCAGTACATGTACGCATGGCGCAGGGTCACGCCATAGGTATTGGTAGCGGTCTGGTTGCCCAGCGAGTTGCCGAAGAAGTCCATCTCGAAGAACGCGCCGGCCTTGTTGCCCTTGTCCGAGACGTTGTCGATGCCCAGGTTGAAGCGCGAGAACTTGGCGTGGGCATTGAAGTCCACGTCCGAGCGCTCGCCGCTGCCGCCGGCACCGGCGACCGGGGTCTGGCCCGGCAGGTACAGCGCGCGGCCGGTGGCGTCGTCGGCCAGCTGGCCGTCGCCGGTTTCGGTGAGCAGGAAGTCGGCCTTGATGAAGCCGCCGATCTTGACCGTGGTGCCCGGCGCGGCGCCCGGGGTGATGGTGGTGACCTGGATCGGCTGCTTGCCGGCTGGCACGGTGGCCACGGCAGGCTGCTGCGCCTGCACCGACTTGACCGCGGTGACGTCGGTCTGGGCCTGGCTGATCTGGCTCTGTTGCTGCTGGGTGGTGGACAGCAGCAGCTGCACCTGGCGTTCCAGCTCGGCAACGCGCGCCTCCAGCTGCTTCTCTTTGGCGGTTTCGGCAAACGCCATGCCCGGCGCCACCAGGGCGACCAACAGGCAGGTCGCCAACGGCTTGCGCATGGTCTTCAACATACGGGTACTCATGTTGCCCTCTCTCCCGGGTGGCAAAGTGATCGCCGCGTGTGGGGTGCACGGTCGAGCCGAGCGTGCGGCCGGTTGACGCACCCGGGCTATTGGCAATTGGTCGTATCCGCCCCGGCGGGGCGGATACCTGGACGCCAAAGGCAGACAGCAGATGCCGCAGGCACATGGTAGGTACCGACCGTTGGTCGGTACGCTTCGGTCCGACAGGTGCAGCCACGCAGGGCGTGGCTCTACGCTGTTAATACGAAGGTCTAAGGGTCTGCGTACCGCTCGAGGCAGTGGATGCGGCAAACTGGGTGGGAACAATCGCGGGTTATGCTGCGATCGCACAACCCAGTCCTAGTGCAAGTGAGGGTGCCATGGCCGATCTTTACCCCGTCAAGGCGGACGTTGCCGCCAAGGCGCGCATTGACAAGAACACCTACCAGCAGCTCTACCGCGAATCGGTGGACAACCCCGACGCGTTCTGGGGCAAGGCCGCCGAGCGGCTGGACTGGTACAAGAAGCCGTCCACGATCCGGAATGTCAGCTACCAGCTCGACGATTTCCGCATCAAGTGGTTCGAAGACGGCGAGCTCAACGCCAGCGTCAACTGCCTCGACCGCCAGCTGGACAAGCGCGGCGACAAGGTCGCGCTGCTGTTCGAACCGGACAGCCCGGATGCGCCGTCGCAGGGCGTGACCTACCGCGAGCTGTACGAGCGCACCTGCCGCCTCGGCAACGCGTTGCGCAACCTGGGCGTCAAGAAGGGCGACCGGGTCACCATCTACCTGCCGATGATCGTAGACGCCGCCGTGGCCATGCTGGCCTGCGCGCGCATCGGCGCGATCCACTCGGTGGTGTTCGGCGGCTTCGCGCCGAACTCGATCGCCGACCGCGTGATCGACTGCGGCAGCAAGTTGATCATCACCGCCGACGAAGGCCTGCGTGGCGGCCGCAAGATTCCGCTGAAAGCCAATGTGGACGCGGCGCTGAAGCTGCCCGGCACCACCACGGTGGAAACCGTGCTGGTGGTCCGCCACACCGGCGGCGCGGTCGACATGCAGGCGCCTCGCGACCGCTGGTTCCACGACGTGGTGGACCCGCAGCCGGCGCAGTGCGAGCCGGAACGCATGAACGCCGAAGACCCGCTGTTCATCCTGTACACCTCCGGCTCCACCGGCAAGCCGAAGGGCGTGCTGCACACCACCGGTGGCTACCTGCTGTACGCGGCCTACACCCATGAAGCGGTGTTCGACCTGCGCGAAGACGACATCTACTGGTGCACCGCCGACGTCGGCTGGGTCACCGGGCACAGCTACATCGTCTACGGGCCGCTGGCCAACGGCGCCACCTCGCTGATGTTCGAAGGCGTGCCGAACTACCCGGATACCTCCCGCTTCTGGCAGGTGATCGACAAGCACCAGGTCAGCATCTTCTACACCGCGCCGACCGCGATCCGCGCGTTGATGCGCGAGGGCGATGCCCCGGTCAAGCGGACCTCGCGCGCGTCGCTGCGCCTGCTCGGCAGCGTCGGCGAGCCGATCAATCCCGAAGCCTGGCGCTGGTACTACGACGTGGTCGGCGATGGCCGCTGCCCGATCGTGGACACCTGGTGGCAGACCGAAACCGGCGGCATCCTGATTTCGCCGCTGCCCGGTGCCACCGACCTCAAGCCGGGGTCGGCCACCCTGCCCTTCTTCGGCGTGCAGCCGGCCCTGGTCAACGCCGATGGCGAGATCAAGGACGGTGCCACCGAAGGCAACCTGATCATCCGCGATTCGTGGCCGGGCCAGATGCGCACCGTCTACGGCGACCACCAGCGCTTCATCGACACCTACTTCCGCACCTACCCGGGCAGCTACTTCACCGGTGATGGCTGCCGTCGCGACGAAGACGGCTACTACTGGATCACCGGCCGCGTCGATGATGTGATCAATGTGTCCGGCCACCGCATCGGCACCGCCGAAGTGGAAAGCGCGCTGGTATCGCACCCGAAGGTGGCCGAAGCAGCCGTGGTCGGCTTCCCGCACGACATCAAGGGCCAGGGCATCTATGCCTACGTGACCCTGGTGGCCGACGAGGCCCCGAGCGACGAGCTGCACAAGGAGCTGGTGGCGTGGGTGCGCAAGGAGATCGGTCCGATCGCCTCGCCGGACCACCTGCAATGGGCGCCGGGCCTGCCGAAGACGCGTTCGGGCAAGATCATGCGCCGCATCCTGCGCAAGATCGCCGAGAACGCACCCGACCAGCTGGGCGACACCTCGACCCTGGCCGATCCTTCCGTGGTGGCCTCGCTGGTTGAAGAACGCAAGGTCAAATAGTTGGACCCCACCTCCCCCATGCCTACCCTGTTGATTGCCGATGACCACCCGCTGTTCCGCGAAGCCCTGCGCGGCGCCGTGCAGCGGGTGATGCCGGGCGTGCAGCTGTACGAAGCCGACAGCGTGGAAGCGCTGTACCAGCTGGCCGACGATCATGCCGACGCCGACCTGGTGCTGATGGACCTCAACATGCCCGGCGCGCAGGGTTTCAACGCGCTGGTGCACATGCGCGCGCTGCATCCGCAGTTGCCGGTGGTGGTGGTGTCGGCGCGCGAAGAGCCCACCGTGATGCGGCGGGCACTGGACCACGGCGCGTTCGGCTTCATTCCCAAGTCCGCCGACTCGGACACGATCGGCCATGCATTGGGCGCGATCCTGGACGGCGAAACCTGGGCGCCGCCCGAGGCGCACAACGTGCCGCAGACCGGGCGCGAGGAACGCGAAGTAGGGCAGCGGTTGCGCGAGCTGACCCCGCAGCAGTTCCGGGTGCTGCAGATGCTGGGCGCCGGTCGGCTCAACAAGCAGATCGCGTACGACCTCAATGTGTCCGAGGCCACGATCAAGGCCCACGTCACCGCGATCCTGCGCAAGCTGGGCGTCACCAACCGCACCCAGGCGGTGCTGATGGCCGGCAAGCTGACGCTGGACGACGAGCCGCTGGTGTTGCCGCCGGAGGAGGATTGATCGCGGATTGCGTGGCCGCGTGGCTGCGTGGCTGCGTGGCTGCGGTAGAGCCGACTGTTAGTCGGCTGCGGAGACATGCAGCGGACTAACAGTCCGCTCTACCTCCGGCTGCGGAGACATGCAGCGGACTAACAGTCCGCTCTACCTTCGGCTGCGGAGACATGCAGCGGACTAACAGTCCGCTCTACCTTCGGCTGCGGAGACTGCAGCGGACTAACAGTCCGCTCTACCTGCTTCGGCTTATAGCCGAAGCTATACATCCCAGCATGCCCTGCGCAATTCGGTGGTTTGGGCGATGAACCGCATCCGCGGTGCTAAGCTTCGCGTCCCCTTGGGGAGTAGCCTGTTTCCTGCTGAAGGAAACGCCCGTATCAACATGCTCGGCCAGTGCGCCGTGGTGCGGGCAGCCAGTGATGGTTGGCGAGACCAGCGGTCCGCGTGCGCAACGACAGGTTGGGCGCGAACGTGGGCCGTTGTCCGCCGTCGCCCAACCTGCACTGTCGTGTGATGTCCCCCATTTCGATGTTGTTGATCGGCTTTGCCATGTCCACCGATGCGTTCGCTGCGGCGATCGGCAAAGGCGCTGCCATGCGCAGGCCGCGCTTTCCCGATGCCCTGCGGGCCGGTCTCATCTTCGGCGTGATCGAAGGCGTTACCCCGGTGATCGGCTGGCTGCTCGGCCACGCTGCGTCGTCCTATGTGCAGGCCTTCGACCACTGGATCGCCTTCGTGCTGCTCGGCGCGCTGGGCGTGCACATGATCATCAACGGCGTGCGGCACGACCCGGCCGCTGACAGCGACGACCCCGACAAGCACCACGGTTTCTGGCACCTGGCCGTCACCGGTTTCGCCACCAGCATCGATGCCCTGGCCGTCGGCGTGGGCCTGGCGTTCCTGGATGTGCATATCGGGGTGATGGCGGCGGTGATCGGCCTGTGCACGCTGGTGATGGTCACGACCGGCATCATGCTGGGGCGGGTACTCGGCAACCTGATTGGCAAGCGCGCGGAGATCGCCGGCGGCGTGATCCTGATCATCGTCGGCAGCGCCATCCTGTATGAACACCTCAGCGGCGCCGCCGGCTGAGCGGCATCGGGCGGCCTGGCCTCAGCTGCGTGGATCGTGGTAGTCGACGATGTCGACCAGTTCGTGCCCGGCCGGGCCTTTGCGGTGCAGTAGCCGCCACACATTGCGGCCGGGGCTCTGCCGGCCCGCAAAGTGGATGTCGATGGCAAGGTAGTTCCTGCCTTGGTAACGCACCGGATGGCCGCACGGACGGTTCGCTGCGAGGTCCTGTTCGATCCGTCTCAGTTCCCTGCAGGTACGATTGCCCGCAGGCAGTCCGGCAATCTTTGCGCGCAGCAGCGGCCCCCGGATGATCCGTTCGCGGTCGGCGCCTGCTGGCGCGGGGATGTCCGCCACGGGCGCGGCGCTGGCGTGGCTCACGTACCGGCGCCGCGGCAGTCGGCGATGGGTGACATCCACCAGCGGACTGGTCGCCAGCGTTTCAACTGTTTCCCGGGCTCGCTCATGCAACGAATGCACGCGCATCTCGCCCTCGCATTCGTCGGTGGTGAACGCCTGCGCATCACGCAGCGCGGAATTGGCAAGATCCACCCGCAGGTACGGGCAGTGCAGCTGCCGCAGCACGGTGCCGGCACGGGTGCCTTCCCGGTTCAGCGCCTCGCCGATCGCCGGGGCCTGCCCTTCGCGCGCCGCCACCAGATAACACGCCGTCGCGCTGCGCTTGGCCACCAGCATGACCGCACGGTCGCGGAAATGGGTCAGGCAGAAATGGCGGATGACTCCGCCGATGAGTGGATTCGGCGGCACCTGGCGGCTGCGGCAGTACGCGTTGAACTCACCGGTCACCCGGCTGAAATCCCGCTCCAGCTGATCGGCCAGCCGCTTCAACGCGTCCAGGTCGTCCACGCTGGTACCGGCGTCGTGCAGCAGCTGGCGCACGCCCGGGTAATCGACCAGCGCGCGCTCATGCGGCTGCAGCGGCGCGATCGCCTTGCCCGGGTCCAGATAGCGCTGCACGTTGGTCCAGCCGATGCCCAACCAGCCTCCGATCAAGGCATCCGGTACGATGTTGGCGCAGCTGCGGAAGGCCAGTGAGAAGGTCAGCGAGACCGCGCCGCCCGTCAGCGCTCCCACGCTGCACCCGAGTGGCACGGCCCACGGCGAATGCAGCGGCGTGGCCAGGATCGAACGCAGCGAGGGAACGGGCACGGCAACTCCGCAGTACGGGTATAGGCCGCGCAGCATAGCCAGCCTGCCGGCGCGGCCGGGCCGCGCCTGTCGCCTTCACCCTTTCAGGGTCGAGTGCGCCGCCAGGTAGGCGCGCAGCGAGGCCGGCTTGATCGGCTTGGTCAGCAGGCGGTATCCGCGCTCGCGGGCCATCCGCTTCAGTTCGTCACGGCCATCGGCGGTAAGCAGGGCGCCGGGGATGTCGCTCCCGGCGCGCTCGCGCAGCGCCACCAGCGTGTCCAGCCCGTCCAGGCGGTCGTGCAGGTGGTAGTCCACCAGCATCACGTCCGGCTGTGCCATCACCTCGTCCAGCGCCTGGTCCACGGTGCTGGCGGTGATCACCTGTACCTGCCAGCGGCCGAGCAGCGCGCGCATGCCGTCGAGGATCTCCTGGTCGTTGTCCACGCACAGCACCCGCATGCCGGCCAGCGAATCGGTGCGCGTGGCGTGCTCGGGTGGGGCCGCCGCCGCATCGCTGGGCGGAAGTTCCGGCACCTGCGCGCGTGGCAGCAGGATCGAGAACATGCTGCCGCTGCCTACCTGGCTGCGCGCATTGAGCCGATGGTCGAGCAGGCGCGAGATGCGCTGGCAGATCGACAGGCCCAGGCCCAGCCCCTGCTCGCCCCAGTCGAACGGCTGCTGGTAGCGGTGGAACTCGTTGAAGATCTGCTGCATGTGGTGCTCGGGAATGCCCGGACCGGTGTCCCACACCTGCAGCTCGATCTCCTCGCCGCGGTGGCGCACCGCCAGCACGATGCGGCCCTGGCGGGTGTAGCGCAGGGCGTTGGCCATGAAATTCTGCAGCACCCGGCGCAGCAGGCGACGGTCGCTGCGCACCCAGGCCGGGCGCGCGAACAGGTCCAGGCGCAGGCCGCGCCCGGCCGCCACCGGCGAGTACTGTGCGGCCAGTTCCCGCATCAGCAGGCTGACGTCGAAGTCGCCGATCACCGGGTGCAGGCCGCCGGCATCCAGCCGCGATACGTCCAGCAGGCCGTCCAGGAGTTCTTCGGCCGCACGCAGCGAGGCATCCACGCGTTCGGCCAGGTGGCGCTGTTCGTCGTTGTTGTGGTGGCTGTCGCGCAGCGCCGACGCGAACAGGCGCGCCGCGTTCAACGGCTGCAGCACGTCGTGGCTGATCGCGGCCAGGAAGCGGGTCTTGGACTGCTGCGCCACTTCGGCTTCGTGCGAGCGCTCGGCCACGCGCTGTTCCAGGGTTTCATTGGCTTCCAGCAGCGCGTTCTCGGCGTGCTTGTAATCGGTGATGTCGTTGTAACTGGTGACATAGCCACCGCCGGGCAACGCCTGGCCGCGCATTTCGATCACCCGGCCGTCGCTGCGGGTACGTTCGAAGATGTGCGGCGAACCGGCGCGCATGTAGCCGATGCGGCGGTTGATCTGCACATCGATGTCGCCCTCGCCCAGCTCGCCGCGCTCGGCGTTGTAACGGATCAGGTCGGCCACCGGCCGGCCCACGTACAGCATGCCGTCGGGATAGCCGAACATCTGCTGGTAGCGGCGGTTCCAGGCGGTCAGGCGCATGTCCGGGTCGACCACGCTGACGCCGGCACTGATGTTTTCCAGCGTGGTGGACAGGATCTCGCGATTGAAGCGCAGCTCCTGGCCGGCCTCGTCCAGCACCGCCACCACCTCGCCCAGGTCCATCCCCGAGCCGCGCAGCAGGCTGGTCAGCAGCAGGCGCGCCGAGGCCGCGCCGATCGACGCAGCCAGCAGGCGCTCGGTGAACTGCACCCAGGCGCGGTCGGCGGCCGCCGACGCCTGCAGTTCGCTACCGAGCGACTGCGCCTGTTCGAAGAATGATCGGCGCGCGTGGCGGTCGCCGACCACGCGCGACGCCAGCGCCAGCAGGTCGCCCACGTGCACGTGGCCCGGCCATGCGCCGGCCACCGAGGGCCGCTCGGCATACGGGTCCAGGAACGGCGCGGCGCGCAGGCGCTCGTCCACGCCCGGGCGCCAGCGCACGGACACCAGCAGCATCGCCGCGGCATTGACCAGCAGCGACCAGAACGTGCCGTGGGTAAGCGGGTCCCAGCTGGTCATGCCGAACAGGCCCTGCGGCCGCAGCCAGGCGATGCCGAACGGACCGTCGCTCAGCCAGCCCGCGTCCATCCACGCGGCATGGGTCAGTGCCGGCAGCAGCAGGGTGTAGATCCAGGTGCCGAAGCCGAGCAGGATGCCGGCCTCCACGCCGCGACGGCTGGCGCCACGCCAGTACAAGCCCCCGATCAACCCGGGCGCGAACTGCGCCACTGCCGCGAAGGCCATCAGCCCGTACGAGGCCAGGGTGCTGTCGTTGCTGCTGCCGCGGTAGTAGCTGTAGGCCGCCATCGCCAGCAGCAGGATCGCCAGGCGGCGGATCCACAGGACCCGCGACGCTACGTCGGCCGCTTCTTCGTGGTCGCCACTGCGGCGCAGCAGCACCGGCATCACCAGGTCGTTGCTGACCATGGTGGCCAGCGCGATGGAGGCCACGATGACCATGCCGGTGGCGGCAGAGAAGCCGCCCACGTAGGCCACCAGGGCCAGGAACTTGCGACCCTCGGCCAGCGGCAGGGCCAGCACCATGCTGTCGTCGGCGACGCTGCCGCCGGTGCCGAACAGGGTCACGCCGGCAGTGGCGATCGGGATCACCATGGCCGAGATCACCACCAGGTAACCACCGAACATCCAGCGCGCGCGGCGCACGTCGCGCACATCGCCGCATTCCACCACGGCCACGTGGAACTGGCGCGGCAGGCAGATGATCGCCAGGAAGCTGAGCAGGGTCTGCGAAATGAACCCCACCGGCGGCAGGCCGGTGAACAGCGTGTGCGCGCTGCGCACCACGGTTTCGCCGCGGTCGGCCAGCCACAGGTAGGCGAACAGCCCCAGCGCCACCATCGCGATCAGTTTGATCATCGACTCCAGCGCGATCGCCAGCATCATGCCGTGATGGTGTTCGGTGGCGTCCACCTGGCGGGTGCCGAACAGGGTGGCGAACAGCGCCATCAACAGCGCCACGTACAGCGCCGGGTCGCTGAAGTACCCGGTTGGGCCGTCATGCCCGGTCAGCACCTGCAGGCTCATCGCCACCGCTTTGTACTGCAGCGCCAGGTAGGGAATGATGCCGATCAGCGCGATCACTGCTACCAGCGCGGCCAGCCGCCGCGAGCGGCCGAAGCGGGAAGAGATGAAGTCGGCGATGGAGACCACGTTCTGGCTGCGTGCGATCAGCGCCAGCCGTTCTATGATGCGCCAGCCGAACATCAGCAGCAGCAGCGGGCCCAGGTAGATCGGCAGGTAGCCGATGCCGTTGCGCACCGCAGTGCCCACCGCGCCGTAGAAGGTCCACGACGAGCAGTACACCGCCAGCGCCAGGCTGTACACCACCGGGCGCAGCCACGGGCGGTCGGGGTACATCGGGCGTCGGTCGCCCCACCAGGCCACGCCGAACAGCAGCGCGGCATAGGCCACCGACACCAGCAGCAGGATCCAGCTAGAAACCACGGGCATGTTTCCGCAAGCGCAGGCCGCAGTGTAGCCGCTGCACGCGCCTGCTCACGCCGCCAGTGGACGCGAGGGCAGCTGCAGGTCGATCCGGGTGCCTTCGCCCGGGCGGCTGTGCACCTGCACCGTACCGCCGGCCGCCTCGACCAGGCTGGCGGTCACCGCCAGGCCCAGGCCGGTGCCCTGCCCGACCGGCTTGGTGGTGAAGAACGGCTCCAGGCAGCGGGCGCGCACCGCTTCGCTCATGCCCTGGCCGGTGTCCTGCAGCTGCAGTACCAGCCGCCCATCACTGTCGGGCGGCTGCAGCCGCAGCGTGAACCGGCCACCGTCGGGCATGGCATGGCTGGCGTTGACCGCGAGGCTGAGCAGGATCGATTCGAGCTGTGCCGGGTCGAAGTGGATCAACCGCCGCACGTCGCCGGTTTCCACTTCGCACTGCACGCGCTCACCGAACACCTGCTGCAGGGTGGGCGCCACCGCGGCCAGCGTGGCGGCAGCGTCCAGCAGCTGCGGCCGGCCGGGCTCGAGCCGGCTGAAATCCAGCAGCCGCCGGCTGACCGCGCTGGCCCGCCGGGTCGCCGAATCCGCGCCCTGCAGGGCGGCGTGCAGCGCCTCGCCCTCGCTGCGCCGCGCCTTGGCCACGTAGCCCTGGATCAGCGCCAGCAGGTGGTTGAAGTCGTGCGCGATGCCGCTGGCCAGGCGACCGACGTTGTCCATCTTCATGGCGTGCACGAGCTGGTCGCGCGAGCGCTCGCGCGCCTGCATCTCCACCTGCAGCTCATCGCGCTTGCGGGCCAGTTCGTCGCTGCGCTGGCGGGCCTCCTGCAGGCTTTCGCGCAGGCCGGTGACACTGTGGTGGAGCAGCCAGGCGGCCATGACCGTTCCGAAGGCCGACACTGCCAGGTCGGTGGTCGCGTGCAGCACGCGCTCGGTGCGGAACAGGGCCGCGGCCGCATCGACCCAGCCACCCAACGCCATCAGCCCACACAGCCACGCGGCGGTCCAGGCCAGCGGACGGCGGCCGAGCACCGCCGCGACCAGCAGCACCGGCAGCAGTTGCACCAGCTGCACCCGCAGCTGGGCGGCCAGGCCCCAGTACCCGTAGGCCAGGACCAGCAGCAGCAGTTCACCGACGAGGAAGGTCGCCGCCGCATGCAGGGTGCGGCCGGCACGGTGTTCGATCGTGCACAGCAGGCACAGCAGCAGGTGGGAGGCGGCCATGGCCGGGACCATCATGTCCAGCCCCGTCCCCAGCCGCGCCGCCATCCAGGCGGCCAGTACCACGTGGTACAGCCCCACCAGCAGCAGCAGCCCGCCCAGCATGGCATCGGTGCGCCGACCCAGCCCGGTGGGGCGTTCAGCGACGGCGGCGCGGACGGAAGGCGACGGCTCGGGCATGCGGCAGGAAATGGGCGGGCGGCGCCGGCGCGCGGCGGCAACATGGGTATATTAGCAGTGCGCTGTAGATCGTCTGCACTCGACCGGGGAAGTCGTTGTCGCCATGCCTATGTTGTCGCTAGTCCGGCGCGGACTGACTGCGCCTGCCGTCCTGTTGTTCCTGGCCGCGCTGCCCGCACTCGCGCAGCGCCCGCTCGACGCGGCGCCGCAGATGGCCAAGGTGGAGCAGTGCCATGCCCTGCTCACCAGCGAACCACAGGCCTCGCTGCAGCTCGCACGCAGCCTGCTGGCAGCGCCGTCGCTGTCCACCTCGATGGAAATAGGCGCGGTCGGCTGCCTCGGCGTGGCCCTGCGGGCGCTGGGCCAGCTGGACCAGACCACCGAGCTGCCCGACCGCCTGCTCGCGGCCGCAGCGCGCGATGACGCCAGCGAAGACGATATCCAGCGCGCCCGCACGATGGCCGCGCACCTGCTGCTGTGGCGCGGCGACCATGAACGCGCGCTCGGTTTGACCGGCACCCTGCTCGACGATGCGGTACGCCAGCGCGACGTGCATGGCCAGATCGGCGCGTTGATGCAGATCGCGATGATCCGGGGCGACGCCATGGGCGATGCCGAGGGCGCACTGGCGTATCTGAAAAAAGCCACCCAGCTCAGCGACCACCTGCACCGGCCGCCCAATCCGGGCGACCTGATCCTTTACTACAACTACGGCTACGCGCTGCTGATGCTGCAGCGGAATGACGAGGCGTCCGCAGCGTTCAGGCGCGCCGAAGCGATCGGGACACGGCTGAGCGGGCAGGAGGTGTTCCTGCATCGCATCGCCAGCCACCGCGCCGAGATCCTGCGGGTGACGGGAAAACGCGATGCCGCCGAAGCAGGCCTGCGCAGCGTAGTGGCCTGGCAGGCGACGCAGGATCCACAGGGCCAGGTGGTGACCCTGCAGCGCCTGGCCCGGCTGGCGATGGATCGCGGCGCCGCCGCCGCAGCGTTGCCGCTGGCGACCGAAGCACAGGCGGTGGCCGAGCGAGGGCGATTCGTCGAGGAAGTGCGCAACGGGCTGGACCTGCTCGGCGACATCCACACCCTGCTGGGCGATCGTACGCAGGCGCTGGAGTACCTGCGCAAGGGGCGTGCGATGGACCAGGCGCGCAGCAAGGGCGAGACCCTTGGCCAGCTGGCCCGGCTGCAGGCCTCGGCCGAACGCAGCATCGACCCGGCCCAGGTGAATGCGGAACAGGACCTGGGCCGCGTGCGCGTACTGCGCAACAGCGCGGTGGTCGCCTTCCTCGCCGTCGCGGTGATTGCCACGGTGCTGGTGCTGCGGCTGCGCCAGCAGCGAGGCCAGCTCACCGCGCTCAGCCGCACCGACACCGTCACCGGCCTGCCCAACCGCCGCGAAGCCGAGCGCAGGCTCGACGAACGCGCCGCAGGCCACGGCGGTGCGGCGCGAAGTGCGTTGCTGCTGATCGAACTGGACGACTTCAAAGCGCTGAACGAGCGCCACGGACAAGCGGCCGGCGACAGCGTGCTGCGTGCCGTGGGTGAGTGCCTGCGTGCGGCCTGCGACCGGCACGACCTGCTGGCACGCTGGGGCGGCGCGGCCTTCCTGGTCGCGCGCCACGATACCAGCGCGGAGGCGGCGCAGGCCCTGGCCGGGCACCTGCGGCTGGCGATCGAGCGGCTCGTGGTGGACCTGGCAACCGGCGAGCACCTGACCCTCACCGCCAGCGTGGGGATGGCGCCGCTGCCGTTGTTCGGTGACGCGCCGGCGCAGCCGGATGACAGCCTGCGCGCGGCCGATCGTGCGTTGCAGGGCGCCCGCCAGAGCGGACGCAATGCGTGGGCGGGGCTGTGGGGCGAAGACGGCACCCAGGCACCGCATCTGTATGCGGTGCTGGGAAATCCGGAAGAGGCGATGGCCGCCGGGTGGGTGCACCTCAGCGGCAGCCGACCGATCCGGTGGGACGCGTAACGCCTGACGTCAGCGGGTGACCTCGAAGCGCACTTCCACCCGGCGGTTCGGCAGCAGGCATTCCAGCAGCGCCGCGCGCGGCCGCACGCCGTCGCACTGCTGCACCTGCTGGGTGTCGCCACGGTATTCGTAACGGATCGTTGCCGGGTCCAGGCCCCGCCCGATCAGCAGCTCCCGCACGGTGCGTGCGCGGCGTTCGGACAGCGCCTGGTTGGCGTCGAAGCCACGCCCCTGCAGGCGGTCGGCATGCCCTACCAGCACCACTTCCTCCAGCTGCAGCTTCTCGGCCGCGACGCTGGCCAGCGCGCGGTCGATGCTTTCCAGCGAGTAGGTGCGGATGTCGCGGTAGCCGTCGCGGTCGAACTCGAACAGCACATTGGCCACCAGCGGGCCCGGTGCGGCGATCGCCGCCGGAGCCACGTCGCACTGGCGGGCCAGCGCTTCGGCGTCGTTGACCAGCTCCTCGGCGATCTGGATGTACGGCTTGGAATGCCGCCACTGCTGCTGGTTGAACTCGTTGCCGGCGTGCACCAGCTCGACCTCGCCGCAGGCCACCTGCTGCGCCGCGCAGGCAAAGCCGGGCGTGCCATGCAGCACCCGCAGGCGCTGCCACAGGTCGTCGCGCAGGTATTTCGCGTTGTTGACCAGCGGCGTGTCGGTCGGCAGCGGCTCGGCACCCTGCTCCATGCCGATGATCAGCCGCTCCGATTCGCCCAGCGCCGCCTGCGGGAAATCGCTGCGGTCGTTGCGGCTGTATTCGTGGAAGGACACGTCCAGCCAGCACTGCGCCTTGGACAGGTGGTAGTCGCGGATCGGCCGGCCGCCATCGTTGAGCGCCTGGATGCGGCCCTGGGTGGCCTCGTAGGTCGCGTGGTCGGCGTGGATGGCCTCGTCGGTGATGCGCTGCTGCTGCGGCAGCAACTGCGCCGGCTGCGCCGTAGCAGCGCCGGCAAGGCCGGCGAAGATCGCCGCGCCCAGCAGCGGGCGCACGAGACGGTAGGTCGGGTTGGCGTGGTTCATCAGGGCATCCTCAGCGTGCCGGGTCGCGGTAGCGGACGGGGTCCGGCCGGAAAAGGTCTTCGTCGAACTTGAAGCGCAGGCGCACGAACACGCCCTGCTGGGTGTACTCGTATCCGTTCAGGTCGCGGTCGCCGGTAAAGCCGGTCCAGTTGTAACCGGCCGACAACCACAGGTTCTGCCGCAGCAGGCGGCCGACTTCCATGCCGTAGGCATACTGGTTGGCGCCGGCCTGGCCACGGAAGGTGGAGGCCAGCACGCCGACGTCCCAGTTTTCGGTGATGTCGTACACCACGCGCCCGGAGAACAGCATGGCGCGGAAGCGGCTGTTCACCCGTCCCCCATCGGCATAAGCGAACTGGTCCTGCTGCCACTTGCCGGCCACGCGGCCGGTGAACCACCATGGCCGCGACGGGTGCCAGTCGGCGTGCGTCGAGACGATGTGCGCACGCGTGCGCACGTCCTGGCTGCTGCCATCGACGGTGCTGCCGTCGACCAGGGTCAACCCGCTCTCGTCGCGCTCGAGCTTGTACTCGTATCGGGCCAGCGCGTTGATCCGGTTGCGGTCGGTATCGCGGTATGCCACGCCGAGCTGGAAACGGTCCTGCAGCACATCGCCGCGGGCGTCGTAACGCGTGCTGAGCAGGTAGTTGCGGGCCAGCAGGGTCCAGTCGCGGCTGAGCTTGCGGGCCAGCATGAACTGCAGCAGCGAGGTGTTGAACGCTTCGTTGGTCTCGGTGTCTGGCACGTCCTCGGAAATCCGGTGCTCGGCACGGATCGCGCCCCGCCACAGCGGATTGGCGCCGTAGTCCAGCGCCAGCGCCAGCCCGGTGCTGTCGCCGGTGCTGCCGTCGATCACTTTCACGTGCTCGGCCGAGCTGGACAGGCGCAGGCCCTCGGCGATGTCCCAGTTGTTGCGGATACCCGAGGCGGCCTGTACGTCGCGGCCACTGATCGCATCGCGCAGGCGGTACTCGCTGAAGGTCTGGGTATCGCGCAGGTAGCTGCTGTCGATACCGAACACCAGCGCGTCGGCCTCGCGGTCGGTGGTGGTGATGCCGTAGGCGCTGGTCAGGCCGGTCTGCTTTTCGTAGCGGCCGTACAGGCGGCTGCGTTCGAACACCTGGTAATCCAGCCCGGCGGCCAGGCGCCGACGTTCTTCGCCGCTCACGCTGTGCTCGATCTCGGCACCACTGCTGAGCTTGTCGCTCAGGCGGTAGCCCAGGCCGAAGCGGGCGCTGTCCGATTCCAGCTCGGTGCCCACCGGCAGGTCGCTGGTGATCGGGCTGCCGGTGCTGCTGCCGTTGATCACCATCAACCCGGTAGCCGGGTCCAGCGCCTGCTGGCCGTAGCCGAGCGCGCCGCCACCGGCACCGGTGGCGAAGCCTCCGGTCAGCCCGCCGGCATTGCCGAACGGTACCCCGGACGACCACGGCGAGGTCACGCCGATGGTCTCGCGGATGCTGCGCACGCCCAGGTCCACGGTCAGCCGTTCAGTCGCGCCAATGCGCACGCCGGCGCCGCCGGCATCGCGCTTGCCGCCATCCGGGTTGCGGTCTTCGCTGCGCAGCCCTTCCACGTACAGCTCCAGCCGCGGCCCAAGCTCGTAGGCCACGCGCGCGTTGTACTCACCGCGACCGCCGTACAGCGGCGCGGCCGGGTTGTTGAACGCCGGATCGGTACGGGCGGCAAACAGGCGCGCTTCCAGCTTCTCGGTCTGGTGCGCGAATTCCACGCGCCAGGCATCACCTTCCACCTCGCCGGTGACGTCTTTCAGGCCCTGCGAGGTTATCTGGTTGATGCTGTTGGTGTTGACCTCGCTCTGGGTGCGCGCGAACTCGGCCACCAGCAGGGTGTTGTCACCGAACCGGTAGCTTGCGTTGGCGCTGCCCATGCGGAATTCCGCATACGGGTTGCGGTCATCCACCGCCGCCGCGCCGACTTCCAGCCGGTCGGTGAGCTTCACCTGCGCGTCGGCTCCCACCACCCAGAACTTCTCCGTGTCCTGGTCCAGTTCATAGGTGATGCGCAGCGAGACCGGGTTGAGGTCGCTGTCGAACGCCGGCAGGAACTGGTTGAGCAGGATCCGGCCGGAGAACGGCTCGAAGCTGTAATCCACCAGGCGCGCCTGCGGCCGCACCGAGACGATGCGGGTGGGCTGGTTGCGGTCGCGCACGATCACTTCCACGCGCTCGCTGCCTTCCAGCACTGCGTTGTTGCGCAGCGCGTAGGGCCCGCTGCCCTGGCTGCGGAACTCTTCGATCACCTGGCGCAGGGAGTCTTCGATGGCAAACACATTGCTGCGCACGCGCTCGCTTTCGAAATGCCAGCCCAGCCCGGTGGCGGTGCGGTTGTAAGTGCCCAGGCTGCGCTGCGGGATCGGGCCGCTGCCGCCGATCCCGGTGGCGGTGGCCAGGCCGTCGCCGGTCTGGAAGTCGCCGTACAGCAGGTAGCTGCGCTGGTTGTCGATGCGCACGTAGAGGCGCTCGGCCGAGCGCGCGTCGAACCCGCGCAGCGATGCGTCGCCATAGACCGGGTAGAACTCCTCGGGCTGGATGTCGCGCAGCAGGCGGCCGCGGGTGTCCTTGTCCGAATCGTAGGCAGCGGTCAGCAGCGCGTCGCCCTTGATCCGGCCCTTGACGAAGAACGCGGTGCGCGCAGCGGCATTGGCCTTGCCGTTGTTGAACTGGCGCTCCCAGCGACGGATGTCGCGGTCGAAGGCATCGTTGTGCTCCACTGGCGAGACCAGGCTGCCGTTGCCGTGGCGACGGAAGTTGACCACGCCTTCGATCAGGCCGGTGGCGATCATCTCGCGCATTTCCGGCACGAAGCCGATGCTGCCCTGCGCGGTTTCGGCGCCAGCGGTGATCCGCAGCAGCACATCCTGCGGCTCATGCGGCGCGACCAGGTCGAACTCGGCCACGCCATCGACCACCTGCAGCTGCACGCCCGGGGTGACCTTGTCGGCGTCCAGCGCACCCGGACCAAGCTCATCGGTACGCGAGCCGGGCAGGCGGATCCGGCCACCACTGTTTTCAATCGTCGCGTAGGTGGTGCCGGACAGCGGCAGGCCGCTGGAATCCAGCAGCTGCACGCGCACGTGCACCGGGCTCTGGCCATCGGCCGGCACACCGTCGCGGTCCAGTTCGACCACGATCCGGTCGAGCGTGCCTGCCGCAGCGCGCACCGCCACCGGGGCGCCGTCCACGCTGGCCGGGCTGCGCGGGTACAGCGTGCTGGCATCCCCCAGCACCGGCGTGAACCGGCCAGGGGTGCCGACGCTCTGGGCCATTGCAGGCAGCGTGGCCAGCGCACAGGCCAATAGGCTCAGGCGCGGCAGCTGGCGCACTGCGGAAGCACGGCTCATGGCTGGCCCTCCGTAGCGGCGGCGGGCGGTGTGGCTCTGGGATGCACGATCGGTCTCTGGTTGGCCGTGTCGGTCGCCTGCTGCGGCGCCCGTGCGGGTTTGCTCTCGAAGCGCAGCGGCGCCTGACCCGGTTCGGTTTCCGGCGCCTGCACCTCACCCTGGGTGCGGCGGGCCTTGACCTGCTCCAGCACCGGGTTGGCACAGCTGCCTTCGATGAAGTCGGCGCGGTGCAGCTCGCCGTTCTTCAGGTCCAGCAACAGGCTGTCGGCGTCGCCCAGGTTGCGGTTGCTGCTGGTGGTCAGGCGCGCACCGACCGGCAGCGTGCTGCCGTCAACCTTGAGCGTGTGGCTCTGCGGCGGCAGGCCGCAGAAGCTGTACTTGCCTTCCGAATCGCTGATCACCCAGGTGCCGTCGGAGAAGTACAGGCGCACGCCGGGAATGCCGAGCTCTTCGCGGTCCTGCAGGTGGTTGTTGTTGCAGTCCATGAACACCTTGCCGAGCACGCAGGCCTGTTCGGTGAACACGCCACCGGTGACGCGCACGCGGTATTCGGCACGGTTGGAGGCCAGCGAACCAGGCAACGGGGTGACCGCCACCGGGTCGATGCAGCCGCCGCTGATCGAACAGCCATGGGCCTGCGCACGGTTGATGCCGTCGCCCTGCTGCGCGCCCACGCCCACGCGGACCCGGTAGGTCAGCACGATCTGGCCACCGACAGTGATCGGCCCCAGCGCGAAGCCCAGCAGCGGGCCCGGCTTGCCGGCCGGGTCGGCCACCGCACGGCCGTCGGCACGCGCGGTGCCGTCGATGTAGGTGAAGCCACGCGGCAGGCGGTCGATCACGTTCAACGCGGCCAGCGCACTGCCGGCGGTCTGGCGCACGGTGATGGTGTACTGCACGGTGTCGCCGATCTCGGCGGTCTGGCGGTCGCCGGTCTTGGTGATCGCCAGGCCGGTGGCCACTGCCGTATCCAGCGGCAGATGGTTGTGCACGATGGCGGCGGTGGCCGAACCCGCGAACAGATTCAGGTAGTACTCGGTCGCCGTACCCACCGCGCCGGTCGGCGCCTGGGTGTTGGCCTGCACGACATGGTTGGCACCCGCCCCGCCGGCCGGCGACAACGCGCTGGCCTGCGGCGGGATCATGTTCGACACGAAGGTGTAGCCACCCGGCGGAGTCACCGTCAACTGGAACTCGCAGCGTGCCGGCGCCGCCGGACCAAACGCGAACTGGTAGAAGCCTTCGCTGCCCACCGTCATCGCGATGGTGCTGCCGTCGATGCGGTAACCGCCACCGGCGGCATTGAGCACGGCCGTGCGCGGGTCGTACCCGCTGCACATACCCACGGGCGCCAGGGTCACGATCGAACCCGGTACCGGATCGCGGGTGGTGGCGTCATACACCACGCCCGACGGGTCCACCGGCAGGCTCTGCTGCGCCAGGTGGTCGCCGGCGCGCAGCACCACTTCCAGCTGGCTGGCGCCGTTGTCGGTGGTGCGGCAGGCACTGACCCCGCCGCGCGCGATCGCCGTGGCGGCATCGCAGGCTTCCTGCACGCCGCCCGCGGTTTCGCGGGTGACCGGGAACGGCCACAGCACCGACGAACGCGGGTCGCGGAAGCGGATGTTCCACTTCACCCCGGGCACCACGTCGCCGAAGCGGTAGCTGCCGTCGGCGGCGGTCACGGTGCTCTTGACCAGCTGGCCGCTGGCCGGGTCCACCAGTTCCACGATCCAGGCCGACAGGCGGCTGTCGCCGCCGTCCAGCAGCTGGTCGTCGCTGCCCACGTCGAACCACACGGTGCCGCCGACCGAGGCGGCCAGCTGCACGCTGTTGGGCACGCGGCAGGCGTTGTGGGTGATGCCATCCACGCACGCCGGCAGGTTGCCCACCTCGCCGTCGAACGCGGCGCGCTCGGCGGCGGTCGGGGCACGGAACGGGTTCTCGCCGCCGCCTTCGACCAGCACCGCATTGTTGACGGTGCCCGCCTCGGCCGCGGCTGCGGCCACGCGCACCACCACGGCGATGCTGTCCGGCGATACCGCGCCGGCGGCCAGCACGCGCTGGCTGCTGCAGCTGAAGCGGGTCGCGCCGGGTTCGCCGGTGCAGGTCCAGCCGGTCCCCACCGGCAGGCTGTCCAGGCTCAGGCCCGCCGGCAGGCGGTCATGCACCACGTACTCGCCACGGCTCGGCTGCTGGCCGGCGTTGCGCACCTGGACCGTGTAGCCAGCCAGGTTGTTCACGGTGAAGCGGGCGCTGGTGGACGCCTTGCTGACCATCAGGTCCGGCGAATCGCC
The DNA here is from genome assembly GCF_963519925.1 of uncultured Stenotrophomonas sp. Classification (NCBI taxonomy): domain Bacteria; kingdom Pseudomonadati; phylum Pseudomonadota; class Gammaproteobacteria; order Lysobacterales; family Lysobacteraceae; genus Stenotrophomonas; species uncultured Stenotrophomonas sp. The sequence goes on from NZ_CAUQPH010000018.1 coordinate 30,404, forward strand.
GATCTCACCGAAGTTGTACTCCAGCGCATCCACGCCCAGCGGCAACGCGATCTGGCTGATCGTGGACGGCACGCTGGCGCGGTCGCTGGGCACGCCCACCGTGGCGGCGTTGACGGTGCCGGCGCTGGTGATGCCGTTGAGCGTCTGCGGCGGCTGGGTCGGCTCGGTCACCACATAGGTACCCGGACGCAGGCCGTCGAAGCGGTAGCGGCCTTCGGCGTCGGTGTTCAACGTGAGCGACACCGGCTGGCCGAGGTCGTCGGTACCGGTCAGCACCACGGCAACGCCGGCGATGCCGCCTTCTCCGCTGTCGACGCTGCCATTGTCGTTGCTGTCGTTGTAGACGCGGCCGGCGATGCTCGCGGTCGGGATCTCGCCGAAGTTGTTGTTGACCGACTGCTGGTTTACGCCCAGCACCACGGCACTGATCTGCGAAGGCGCCGTACCCGGCGCGGTGACGCTGCCACCGGTGCTGCCGGCCACGGTGCGGCCGTCGCGGGTGCCGGTCGGCTGCTCCGGTTCGGTCACCACGTAGGTGCCCGGCGGCAGCTCGGCGAAACTGTAGCTGCCGTCGGCATCGGTCACGGTGTCGCGGCTGATCGGGTTGCCGGCGAGGTCGGTCCCGCTCAGGGTGACGCGCACATTGGCCAGGCCGGCTTCGCCCGCATCGACCACGCCATCATTGTTGCGGTCGGTCCAGACCTTGCCGCTGATGCCGCTGTTGAGCGGAATCTCACCGAACAGGTTGTCCACCGAAGCGCTGCCCGGCGTGGTGAGGTCGATGGTGCTGATCGCACTGGGCACGCTGGTGATCGGGGTGGCAGTGCCACGCGGCGTCCCGCCCACGGTGCCGGCGGTGGTGATGCCGTTGCTGGTGCCGGCCGGCTGCTGCGGTTCGGTCAGGGTGTAGATGCCCGGGCGCAGGCCTTCGAACACGAAGCGGCCACCGGCATCGGTCTGCACGCTCACCGAGACGCTGGCGCCGGTGTCGTCGGTACCGGTGACCTGCACGGTCACGCCTTCGATGCCGGTTTCAGCGGCACCGCTGCGCACGCCATCGTTGTCGACGTCGAAGAACACCGCACCGCCGATCGAGACCGGCAGGATCTCGCCGAAGTCGTAGGCGGTGCCGGCCTTGCCGGCCGGCAGCGTGATCGCGCTGATCGCGCTCGGCACGCTGGCCACGGCGGTGGCCACGCCCACGGTGGTGCCGTCGATGCTGCCGGCACGGGTGAGGCCGTTGAGGGTCGGGCCGCCATTGAACGACGGCTGCGCGGCCTGCTCGGTCACGCTGTAGGTGCCGGCCAGCAGGTGGTCGAAGCGGTAGCGGCCGTCGGCATCGGTCGCCACGCTGACCACGGCGTTGCCCAGCGCGTCGAGCGTGCCGGCCGGCAGCTGCAGCTGTACACCGGGCAGGCCCGGTTCGCCGGCGTCCTGCACGCCGTTGTTGTTGCGGTCCAGGAACACGGTACCGGACAGCGACGCGGCGAGCTCGCCGAAGTCATTGCCGCTGGCACCGGCGGCCGGCAGGTTGCCGATGAGGATGACGTTGCCCGGCTGCTCGCGGCCTTCGCCCAGCCCGGTGGGCTGGGTTTCGGTGATGCGGTAGGCCTGGCCGGCGATCGCGCCGGGGTAGCTGTACTGGCCATCGGCATTGGTGACCAGGCTGACGCTGGTGTCGTCGGGCGTGCCGAACACGCCGTCGGCGCCACTGCCGACGATGGTCACCTGTACGCCCGGAACGCCGATGTCGCCGGCGCTGTTGTCGCCGTCGTCGTTGCGGTCCAGGTACACCGTGCCGCTGATCGGCGCATTGGCCAGTTCACCGAACAGGTAGCCGCTGGCGTCCTGCCCGGCGTTGATCGCGATGGCTGAAATGATGTTGGCCACGGCGGCGCTGCCGGGGGTGGCGGCATTGCCGACCGCATGCTTGCCGTCCAGGTAGCCGGCCGGCTGCGTTTCGGTCAGGGTGTAACCGGTGCCGGCCTGCGGCGGCAGCAGGTCGCTGAAACGGTAGCCGCCATTGGCATCGGTGGTGGTGGTCAGCGTCACCGGATTGCCGAGCACATCCGTGCCGGTCAGGGTCACGGTAACGTTGGCGATGGCGTTTTCACCGGCGTCGCGTCGGCCATTGTTGTTGTTGGCCGCGACGTTGGAGAAATCTTCGTAGACCTCGCCGCTGAGCGAGCCGAGCGTCTCGCCGAAATCGTTGCCGGTCGAACCGGTCAACGGCAGCGCGTTGAGGGTGATGCTGTTGGACGCGTTCTCCGCAGCGTTCGCATAGCCCTGCGGCTGGGTTTCGGTGATGCGGTAGTTCTGCCCCACCACCAGGCCGTCGAATTCATAGCGGCCCTGCGCGTCGGTCTGCACCACCACCGGCGGCTGGTCGTCGCCGGTACCGAACACGCCGTCGGGACCCGCGCCGACCAGGGTCACGGTGACGCCCTGCAGACCGCCATTGGGCTGCGAATTGCGGGTACCGGCATCGCCGGCGTCGAAGTTGCCGTTGCCGTTGCGATCCAGGTACACCTGGCCGGAGATGGCGGTGACCGCGTCTTCGCCGAAGTTGAACGCGGTGGCGTCGTCGCCGCGCGAGAGGTCGATGTTGCCGATCCGGTCGGTGCTGGCGGCATCGCCGGCCGCACCGGTGGCGACCGTGCAGGCCACGCAGGCGGTGCTGCCCACCAGGCCCGGGTTGATCGCGCTCGGGCGGTTGCGATAGCTGCCGGTGGGCAGCACTTCGCGCAGGGTGTAGGTCTGCAGCGGATCCAGCGCGGGGAAGCTGTAGCTGCCGTCGGCCGCGGTGGTGGCGCTGGCCACCACGGTGCCGGCCGCGTCGAGCAGCTCGACGGTGGCGTTGGCGATCGGGGCGTCACCGCTGTTGCGGATATTGCTGTAGTTGCTGTCGACGTAGACGAAGCCGGACAGCGAAGGACGGCGCACTTCCGGGAAGTTGTAGCGCACGCCCTCCACGCCCGCGCCGAGCGCGATGGCGGTGTACAGCGAGTTGGCGCTGGTCGCCGGGGCGACCACCGCATACGTGCCGCCGGCCGACGGCGCCAGGCCGCCGCTGGTGGGCGGCGCTACCGGGCCGTTGACGTAGGCGGCCGGCTGCACCTGGGTCAGCGTGTAGCCATCCGCTCCCGCCGGCGCGAGGTTGTCGAAGCGGTAGGCGCCGTTGCCGTCGGTGGTGGTGGTCAGCGCAACCGCGTTGCCATACGCATCGGTGCCGGCAAGCCGCACTTCGATGCCGGAAATGGTCGGCTCGCCGGCCTGCGGCGTGCCACCGTCGGTGCCGCCGCGTTCGCGATCCTGGAACACCACGCCGGCCAGCGAAGACTGCACCACGGTGTGGGTGCTGGTGCCTTCGTCATTGCCGGGGGTGGGGTCGAGCTGGTCGCTGGTGGCGCGCGCGGTGTTGATGCCGGTGCCGTTGGCCGGCAGCGTGGTCCAGCGCGCGGGCACAAGCACGCGGACGCGGCCGTCCAGCGCCAGGTCGCCCATGCGGCAGGTGAGGGCGCGGCCGTTCAACGTGCAGCTGCCGCTGCCGTTGCTGACCACGCCGGCGTCGGCGGTGTTGCCGGCTTTCTGCCAGCGGGTGCCTTCGCCGCCGCCAATCACTTCCAGGCCTGCCGGCAGCGTATCGGTCACCACCACGCCATCGCCGCGCAGCGGGTTGTCGCCGCTGCGGTCGCGCGACAGGCTGTGGCCCGGGCCTTTGTTGACCACGTCGAGCACGTACCAGAACGGCTGGCGCAGGCTGATCGTGGTGGCCGCGGCAGGCAGCGGCTGGGTCGGGTTGGCATCGGGCGCCAGCACCACGCTGGCCTTGGTCATCGCCAGGTCCGAGCGGGTGCGGATGCTGGTTTCCTGCACCGCGCTGTTGTTGCTGGTGTCGCGTTCGGTTTCGGCAGAGCGTGCGGTGACCGCGTTGAGCAGCGTCGCGCCGGTCGCCGGCGGCGCACTGAGGTATTGGTAGACCAGGTACAGGTAGCTGGTCTGGTTGGCCGCGATCGCGCCCTGTTCGGTGGTCGACACGCCCACGCTGGGCATGCTGCACGACAGGGTCTGCGCCGCCGTGGTGGGGTTGCTGCTGCCCGGGGCAACGGTACAGCGGACGCCCGGTGCTTCCATCGCACCCTGCGGCGTGGTGGCGTTGCCGGTGCGGCTGCCGACGAACGCGACATTGGCGCCACTGGCCGGGGTGATGGTGTCTTCGATGACGGTGCGGGTGGCCAGCGACGGGCCGTCGTTGCGCACGCTGACCTGGTACAGAATGTAGTTGTTGGCTTCCTGGCCGACGCGCGAATCGAAGCCGAGCGGATCGACGGCGCCGTCGAACCTCTGGTCGATCTTGTTGACGATCAGGTCCACTTCGCCGGCGGTGAAATCCAGCGCGGCGGCGCGGACATCGTCATCGGTGCGGCTGTTGTAGTTGTAGCTGCGGCCATTGCCGTCGACGCCGCTGGGCGGCACCGGGGTGCCGGTGTTGGCCGGATCGAAATGGAACGAGCCGTCGTTGGTGAACCGGCGGCCGGTGTTGCCGCTGTTGACGTTCGGGCGGATCACCACCGTCATGGTCTGGGTGGAGTTGTTGGCCATGTCCTGCGGCGCGCAGGTCAGCCGCAGCGTCGCCGGAGTACCGCCGGTGTTGAACCACGAGGTGCCGCCCGGCGCGGGCGCCGAGTTGATCGCGGGGTCGTAGGAGGTCACGCTGCATGCCGTGCTGCCGCTGCCGGTGCGCAGCGCGGAAATGAGCACGAAACCGGCGTCGTTGGCCGGCAGGGTGAAGGTATCGCTGAACACCACGCCGCGCGCCGTGGACGGACCGCGGTTCTGGTAGGTGATGCGGTAGGTGGTGTTGACGCCGGCGCGGCCCGGGCTGCCGGAGGTGATGTCCTTGGCGGTGGTGGCCATGTTGGCCACCGGGTCGACCTGCACCCAGTCCGAGGCGCTGTTGTTGCCGGGGTTGGCTTCGCCGATCGCGCCGCTCACCGCCGGATTGATGCTGACCCCCGCCGTGTTGCAGAAGCGACCGGCCTGCATCGGCACGCCACCGCAGGTGCCGGCGGCCTGGCTCTGGCTGTCGAACAGGCCACGGTTGACGGTGAACACGATGGTGGCGGTGGCGCCTGCGGCCAGCGCAGTGCTGGTGGAGTTGCAGATGTAGCCGCTGCCGACCACGTCGCAGCTCCAGCCCGCCGGCACGGTGTCCTTGGTGACGGTGGTGACGCCGGTGACGAAGCCGGGGATCGGGTCGTTGACCACCACGCCGGTGGTGGTCGCGCCGTTGTTGGTGACCTGCAGGGTGTAGGTGACCCCGCCGTCGCTTTCGCGGATCACGTTGTCGGCATCACCGACGCCATTGGTGCGCTTGGTGATCGACAGATCGGCGCGGGCGTCGGTGGCGCGGCTCTGCCCGCCGGTGCAGTCATTGCCGGGGTTGGGATCGAGGTTGATGCCGCCGGCGGTGGTCGGCTCGGCCGAACCGCCGCTGCCGCCGGTACAGGCGGTGTTGGCCAGGGTGCCCTGCAGGCGCGCGAGGGTATGCAGGGTCAGCGTGGCGGAGTTGGCATTGACCGCGACCGGGTAGCCGGCGGTCTGCGTGCAGGTGACCACCTGCGCCGCGGCGCCGTTCCAGGCGCGGTCCACGCTGCAGCTGAAACCGCCCACGGTGACCGGCACGCCAGCTGGATGGGGCTGCCCGCTGGCATCGACCCACTCTTCGCCCACGGCAAGCGTATCGACCAGCTGCAGGTTGCCGGTGACCGTGCGCGGCCCCAGGTTCTGCGCGCGCAGGGTGCTGGCCATCACGCTGTCGGTGCGCAGGCCGGTGTTGTTCCATACCGGCACCAGCGCCGGCGTCTTGGACTTGGTCATGCGCAGGTCGGCGCCGTCGGGGATGACGGTCAGGCCGACGCTGCCCTGGTTGTTGGTGAGCACCGGATCCGGCGTGGCCGCGCTGATCTGGGCGGTGTTGGTCACCGTGCCGCTGCTGTTGGTGCCGGTGGACGGCACCTGCGCCTGGATCGCGATCTGCGCCTGCGCGCCCGGTGCGAAGTTCGCGGCGTTGCAGGTGACCACGGTGCGCTCGGCATTGTTGCTGCACGACCAGCCACCGGGGCCGGATACCCCGTTGACCTGGAAGCCTTCCGGCAACGTATCGCGCAGGACCACGCTGGTGGCCGCGCTGGGACCATCGTTGCGCGCGGTCAGGGTATAGGTGACCACCGACCCGGCGGCAGCCGGCGCGGGCGACACCGACTTGGACACCAGCAGGTCGGCACCGGCAGTGACCTGCGTGGTCACCTGCGCGGCGTTGTTGTCCGGCACCGGGTCGGGCACGTTGCCGGCGTTGACCACCGCCGAATTGACGATGTTGCCGGTGCCGACATTGACCTTGCCGCGGAACGAATAGCTGGTGCTCGCGCCTACCGCCAGGGTGCCGTTGTAGGTGCCGTTCTGCTGGGTGAAGGCCCAGTCCGCACCGGTCGGCGCGCCGACCAGGGTGACGTTCGGCGGCAACGTATCGGCCACCCGGAAGCCGGTGGTCACGCTGGGGCCGGCATTGCGCACGGTCAGGGTATAGGTGACTTCACCGCCACCGATCACCGGATCGGGCGTGGCGCTCTTGCTGAGTTCAAGGTCGGCCGCCGCCTGGATGGTGGTGTTCTGGCTGGTGCGGTTGTTGGCAACGTTGGTATCGCTGCCGAAGAACGGGTCGGTGTTCTGCAGCGTGCTGATCGGCGTGGTCGCCGGCGGCAGCGCGTTGGCGAAACCGATCGCGGCGCGCACGGTGATCGTGGCCGGCTGCGAGGCGATCGTGGTGACCGGCAGCTTGAATTCATACGGCGCCGTGGAGGCGTTCAAGGCCGGGTTCGTGCACACCACGCGGGTGGTGCCGGACGCGCCAGCAGAGGCGCTGCATCCGGCCGGCGCGGTGCCACCCAGCGCGGTGCCGGCGGGCAGGTCGAACAGGGTCACGGTGCCGCTGGCGGTGTCGTTGGCGCCGTTCTCGACCTTGACGTTGTAGATCACCGTGGTGCCCGCGGGCACCGGGTCGTAACCGGTATCGGAGAAGTCGGTGATCTGCAGGTCGATGGCCAGCGCGCTCAGCGGCGACACCATCAGCACGGCTGCCAGGCTGCGGCGGAACCGGGTGCGCCACGACGGCGCGTGCGCGCGCTCGAACGGCGTCACCGTCGCGCAGATGGCTGCGCGATCGCTATGGCTGGACATGCGTTTTCCCCTGTTCCGGTCGTTGCAGCGTTCACAGGGAACGCCACGCGATGCGTACCCAACGCAACCGGTCCAGACGTCCCCTGTCAGATGAATCCCGACCCTTCAGGCGACAGACGTCGCCGACGATGCCGGGCGGGGTGCATTGTGATGTTGCCGTGAAGCCAAGTCAGTGCCGCCAGCTCACGCACGCTCACACTGGCTCACGCCCATGCGGACAGGTCAGGGGGTAAGCAGATAGCCCTGGCCGCGCAGCGCGCGGATCGGCAGCTCGATGTCGGTGGCGCCGCGCACGCGCGTGCGCAGGCGATGGACCAGAACGTCCAGGCGGTGCGGATCGAAATCCCACGGGGTGTCGGTGATGTTCGCGATCAGCTGCTCACGGGTGACGGCGCCGCCGTCTGCCGCGAACAGCAGCTGCAGCACGCCGCGCTCCATCACCGTCAGCGCCAGCGTCGCCGCGGTGGGTGCGTGAAGGGTCCAGCCATCATCGGCCAGTCGCCAGCGCGGCGGCGGCGCGGTGGTGGCGGGCGCCGCCACAGGGGACGGCGGCGACAGGCGACGGCGCAGGCTGTGCAGGCCGGCCGCCAGCACGTCCAGGTCCGGTGGCTTGACCAGGTAGAGGTCTGCGCCCTGGGTCAGTCCCAGCGCCATGTCGCGCGGGTCGCCGCGGCCGGTCAGCATCACGATGCCGATCGGGGCCGAGGCGCGAAGATGGCTGGCCACCGCGTAGCCGTCTTCGCCCGGCAGGCCCACGTCGAGCACCACGATGTCGCAGCGGTCGCTCAGCAGCGCGCGGTACAGGGCTTCGGCACTGCCAAGGCCACGCACGGTCGCGCCGCGCCAGGCCAGGTCGTCCAGCAGCAGCGCCAGCAGCTCGGCGTCGTCTTCGACCACCCAGACCTGCAGCCCTTCAAGTTCCCGTACTGCCGTCACGTGGCGCGTCATCTCCCCAGATCCAGGCTGCAGTCTAGCCGCGGGCTGCAGGTGAGCCAAATCAGACAAAAGCAGCAGGGCGGGACCATCCGGGTGCAATCGGACACCTCGGCGTCGGGGATGCCCCTTGTCCGCGTCCCGCCCGGCGGGCAGCTTGGAGCGCCCCGATCAACATGGACTCCAAGCATGCCTGTAGCCACTGCCCGCCTCGACCCGTTGACGCCGATGCTGCGAAACCGCCTGGAAACTTCGTTGCCGCCAGAGCAACGCACGATTGTCTGCAAGGCGCTCGGCAACCTGCTGGATTCGGTCGGCAACCTCGAGGCGCCCACCGTGACACCGCCGCCGAGCGATCGCAGCAGTCCCTGGCCGATGGCCCAGCTGTACCTGAGGCTGGTGGCGCCGGTGCCGGGTTCGCAGGCGGGCCCCCTGAGCGCCGGGGAACACCGCACGCTGCACCTGATGCACTACCTGCATGAAGTGGCCATTGCACCTCCCCTGCAGCCCGGCGACGATCCTGCCGTGAGCAGACCCCAGAGCCAGATCCATGCGCGCATGCTCAACCAGCTGCGCCACGAGCTCGCGCTGCTGGACCTGCCGGACATACAGGACCTGCAGAAAAAACAGGCCTGGCGCGAACTGGCGGTCATCGACATCGCCCCCCGCCTGCTGCAGAAAGCCGAGCGGCTGGGCTTCCAGCCAACCGAAGTCCGGGTGCTGGGCACGCAGCACGTTGCGCCCGCAGCGGGCATCCACCAGGGCGGTCTGAAGCTGACCCTGGTGGCCTGGAACGGCGCTGCGCCGCCTGACAATCCGAACGTCTGGGATCCCGGCAACCCGCTGGGCAACGAGCCGGACCTGCTGCTCGCGCCGCTGCAGATGGACTGGACCGGGCTGACCCCGCTCCCGCCCGCCTGAGCGGCGGCCGCCCTTATTCGGCCGGCACGCCCATTTCCTTCAACAGTTCCGGCGCCGGGTAGACCTTGGCCAGCAGCCAGCGCAGGTAGCGCATGTCCACGTGCACGGCACGCTTGAAGCGCGGGTCGAACCACCAGCTGGCGCTGACCGATTCCCAGTTGCTGTCGAAGTTCAGCCCGATCAGCTCGCCGCGGGCATTGAGCACCGGCGAGCCGGAGTTGCCGCCGGTAGTGTCCAGGTTGGTCAGGAAGTTGACCGTCTGGGTCTTCAACACCGGGTCGGCGGTGCTGCCGAAATCGCCCTTGGCGATCGCCGCCAGCAGCGGCTTGGGTGCATCGAACGGGAACGCATTGGTGTTCTTCTCGACAATGCCGGCCACGGTGGTGACCGGGTCGAAGTGCACCGCGTCGCGCGGCGACAGCGCTTCCACCTTGCCGTAGCTGATGCGCAGGGTGCGGTTCGCATCCGGGTACACCGCGCGGCCCTGTTTTGCCCGCCACGCGAACAGCGCCTGCATGTAGGCCGGGCGCAGGCGCAGCTGTTCGCCTTCGCGTTCCTTGCGCTGGTCTTCCAGCCGCAACTGCGCGGCTACCAGCGGGCCGGCGAGGTCGATCAGCGGGTCCTGCGCCAGCGGCCTGCCTTCCCTGGCGGCGGCGAAGCGGCTCAGGCGTTCGGCTTCCTCGCCCAGGCGGGTGCTGGCGTACAGGCCTTCCAGCGCCTTGGCCAGCGAGGCCGGCGTGCGTCCGAAGGCAGCATCGAATTCGGGCACGCGCTGCGCGTCCGGCAGCTGCTGGTAGCGGGTCAGCAGGTTGGTCAGCAGCGCCTTTTCGACTTCCGGCGCGTAGCGGCGCTGGACCTGCTTGAGGGTGCCTTCGATCAAGGCCTGGTCGCGCTGCTGGTAACCGCTCTCGCGCTCGGCATCCGGCTTGGCCGATTCGATGCGCAGGCGTTCCAGCATCAACGCCGACCGCAGCAGCTGGCTCTGGGTGGCGGCCTGTTCGAGCACGAGATCGCGCTCGCCCATCGCCGCGCCCTGCGACAGTGAGCCGAGCAGCGCCTGGATGTCGGTCTGGTACGCGGCGTCGGTGGCCTTCAGCATCGCCGCTTCGTCGGTGGCGCGCTGGGTCTTGGCATCGCTGCGCAGCAGGCCTTCCAGCTCACCGGCAGCGCGCTTGCGGTTGTTCTTCAGCGACTGCAGCTGCGCGGCGTAGCGGGTGCGCGCCTGCGCATCCCTGGCGGTGGCCGCTTCGATGGTGTCGATCATCTGCTGGAACACCGCCACCCGGCGCGGCAGCACCGCATCGATCTGGCCGGCGAATTCGGCGGCGGTGCGATGACGGTAGGTGATGCCCGGGTAGCCGGCCAGCATGGCGAAATCGCCGGCCTTCGGCCCATCAACCGACATCTTCAGGTGTGCCGGCGGGTGGTAGGGCACGTTGTCCGGGCTGTACGCGGCCGGCTTGCCGTCCTTGCCCACGTAAGCCCGCAGCAGGGTGAAATCGCCGGTATGGCGCGGCCACATGAAGTTGTCGATCTCATCGCCGTAGTTGCCGATCGCGCGCGGCGGCGCGTACACCAGGCGCACGTCGCTCAGTTCCAGCTGGCGGATCCGGTAGAAGTCGGTGCCGTAGTACATGTCGGCCACGCTGCAGCGCACGTTGCCTTCCTGTTCGCACTCGGCCACCAGCCGCTTGCTGGCGCGGTCCACCGCGTCGAAGTAGGCGCGCCCGGTCTTGCCGCGGGCATCGCGCAGCACCTCATCGGTGACCTTGTCGAAGCCGGTGGTGACCAGCACGCGGAAGTCCGGATTGGACGGGCGCTCGTCGGCGCGACCCTGGGCGATGAAGCCGCCGTCGATCAGGTTGTGCTCGGGCGTGCTGTTGTACTGGATCACCCCCATCGCCACGTGGTGGTTGGTCAGCAGCAGGCCGTCGCCGGACACGAAGGAACCGGTGCCACCGCCGGCACGGACCACCGCGCTGAGCGGCGGTGCGGTGACGTTGGCCAGATCGGCCGGGTTGCCCTTGAAGCCGGCCGCCTTCAGCGGCTTGGCCAGGTCGGGCAACTGGGTCGGCATCCACATCCCTTCGTCGGCGTGGGCGGCGGCGGCGAGGGTGAGACCGAGCGCCAGGGCGGCGCTGAGGGGCTTGCGTGCGGGCATGGGTGCATCCGGTACGGCGGAACGAGCGGGCACCTTAGCTATTGGACGCCTGTGGGGCAACGCCCGATGGTCAGGGGTCGCCAGCGCTGGCTAGAATTGCCGCTTGGCAATGGGGATGGCAGATGATCGTAGGGATTGATCTTGGCACCACGCATTCATTGATTGGCGTGCACCGGGCCCAGGGAGGGGAACTGTTCCCAAATGCACATGGCGACCTGTTGACGCCCTCGGTGATCAGCCTGGACGGCGATACGGTGCTGGTCGGCAAACCGGCGCAGGAGCGGCTGGTAAGTCACCCGCAGCAGACCGTCGCGCACTTCAAGCGCTGGATGGGCAGCGACCGTGAGGTGCGCCTCGGCGGCCGTGCGTTCCGCGCCGAAGAGCTTTCCGCGCTGGTGCTGCGCTCGCTGGTGGCCGACGCCGAAGCCGCGCTCGGCCAGAAGATCGAGGAAGCGGTGATCAGCGTGCCGGCCTACTTCTCCGACGCACAGCGCAAGGCAACCCGCGCGGCGGGCGAACTCGCCGGTATCCGCGTGGAGCGGCTGATCAACGAACCTACCGCCGCCGCGCTGGCCTATGGCCTGCAGCAGCGTGGCGAGGAAGGCCGGGTGCTGGTGCTGGACCTGGGCGGCGGCACCTTCGACGTGTCGATCCTGGAGCTGTTCGAAGGCGTGATCGAAGTGCACGCCAGCGCGGGCGACAATTTCCTGGGCGGCGAGGACTTCCTTCAGGTGGTGGTGGATGCGTTCCACGCCGACCTGGGCCTGGAGCGCACCGCGCTGGCAGCGGTCGAGCAGGCCCAGCTGCAGCGCCGGCTGGAGCAGTTCAAGCGCGAGCTGAGCCAGCAGGGAAACTGCGAACTGCAGATCGCGCTGGCCGGCCGGGAATTCACCTGGCAGCTGGACGAATCGCGCTACGCGCAGCTGTGCGAGCCGCTGCTGCAGCGCATGCGCGCGCCGATCGAACGCGCCATCCGCGACGCCCGGCTGAAGCCCGAAGCACTGGATGACATCGTGCTGGTCGGCGGCGCCGTGCGCATGCCGATGATCAGCCGGCTTGTTACACGCATGTTCGGGCGGTTGCCGCTGCGCCATATCCACCCCGACCAGGCCATCGCGCTGGGTGCCACGGTGGCCGCCGGCTTGAAGAGCCGCGACCAGGCGCTGGAAGAGATCGTGCTGACCGACGTGTGCCCCTACACGCTGGGTACCCAGGTGTCCCGCCGGGGACCGGATGGCAGCGAGCGTGCGGGCTACTTCCACCCCATCATCCAGCGCAACAGCGTGGTGCCGGTCAGCCGCGAGGATCAGTTCTTCCCGGTGCGCGACGACCAGCGCGAGGTGATCCTTGATGTCTACCAGGGCGAAAGCCCCACGGTGGACAAGAACATCAAACTGGGCGAGCTGCGTATCCCGCTCGGTCCCGGCAAGGCTGCCGACAAGGGCTTGACCACCCGCTTCACCTACGACGTGAACGGGCTGCTGCAGGTGGAGGTCGTCCAGGACGCCACCGGCGTCCGCCATGAACTGGTGCTGCAGCAGAACCCGGGCCTGCTGTCGCCGGAAGAAATCCAGTCGCGCCTGCAGGCGCTGCAGGGGCTGAAGATCCACCCGCGCGATGTACAGCAGAACGTGGCCATGCTGGCCCGCGCCGAGCGCCTGTACGAAGAGTTCATCGACCAGCGTCAGCTGGTGCAGCACTGGCTGGAGCAGTTCCGTCATGTGCTGGAAAGCCAGGACCTGGACCGCATCGAGAAGCACCGCAGTGAGCTCTCGGCGGCGATGGACGCACTGGAACAGGACGCGTGAGCTGGGGCCATGCCGCGCTCGAACTGGAGCCGGATGCGGACGAACGTGCGATCAAGCGCGCCTACGCCAGGCGCCTGCGGAGCACCCGCCCGGATGAAGATCCCGCCGCGTTCCAGCAGCTCCACGAGGCCTACCAGGCTGCCTTGGCATGGGCGCAGTACCGTGCGCAGTGGGACGACCAGGGCGATGGGGACGATGGGCATGCCGGCGGCGGAGACAGCGCCGGGGATGCCATCGATGTCGCACCCGGGCAGGTGGAAACACAGCATGATCCCGTGCAGGAGGTGGACAGCGGCATGGCATCACCGAGCCTGCCTCCGCAACGGCCGGCAACGCCGCTCACCGAAACGGTCGAGCGGCCGCTGGACGTGGTCGCATTCGCGCACCGGGTGGTCGCCGCAGCGGCGGAAGGGCCACCGCTGGAGTTCGAGCGCTGGCTGCATCTGCGGCCGGAGCTCTGGTCACTGCGTGACAAGCCGCGGGTGGGCGACACCGTGCTCGAGCTGCTCCTGAATATCGACGCGCCCATACGCATGGAGAACTTCGATGCATTGAGCCGGTGCTTCAGTTGTGATGAGATCGGTAGCGGCCTGGACCCTCATGTCGCCAATGGATGCCGCCAGCGGCTGCATCGGTATTGGGTCGTGCAGCCGGCCAACACGGCCTGGCTGGCCTACTTCCTGCATCGTCCGGACGCCGCCGTCAGCGCAGCGCAGGCAAAGGTTCAACTGGCATGGCTGACCCGTCCGTGGCACCGGCTGCGCAGCCTGTTGACGGCCTCCGTACCCGGGCGCGTGCCTGTCATGCGCCTCATGCTGACCCAGCTGGGCATAACCGAGGTGGGTCAGGCGCCGCCACCGCTGCGGTCTGCCCAGGTGGATTTCTGGCTGGATCTCACCCGTCGCGATCAGATCAACGCAACCAAGGTGCAGCTGGTTGCACTGCGCAGCCTGGTATGCGCGCTGGCCTGGTTGGCTGTTGTTGGCACGATTGCCGTGTTCGACACGCCCACGCACCCGACGGGTCCGAACCATCTGGTCGACTTCGTCGGCTACGGCGCGTTGACGATTCTGCTGGGCGGCATGCTGGTCCTGCCGCTGCGCCGACTCATGGACTGGCAGTCTGCGCCCGAAGCGCCCCAGCAGCGCGCGAAGTACCTTCGTCTGCTGCTCATTCCGGCGCTGCTGATCGTCTCACTGGTGATCATCCACGGCTTCGATCAGCGCGTGGCCGGCACCCTGCTGGCGGTCCCCACCCTGCTGCTTGCAGTGGTGCGCTGGTGGCGGCGCGGGAATTACCAGCTGCACTTCAATGGCTGGCTGCTGCTGGCCTTGTGGCCGCTCGTGAAGCTGGCTGGCCTGGCCATCATGATCGGAGAGATCTCGCTGGCCATGGCACTGCTGCTGTGGGCCATTGATGCGATGAAGCAGGTAGGGCGGAGATAGGCGCATGCGCCGGGGACCGGCATGGCTGGAACTGGCGGACGAACGCGCTGATGCCTGCGCACGCGCACCATCCCTTTGACGCATGGACGCCTGCAATCGCACGACCGGTGCAGGCGCGATGCCGATCATTGCAATGCCATCACCGGACGCGGGTGCATGGCCGGCGGTCGATCGGGATGCGACCCTACCAGCGGACGCGGTCGGTGCGCTGCGCGGCCTGGTACCATCCCGGCCAACATGCGACCCGTGCTACCGGGCTGGCTGTGCGCAGCAGCAGGCAGCCGGGCGCGATATGCACGCCCAGGCAGCTGCCGGTTTCGATGCCTGGCACGTGCTGCGCACCGGTAGGGTTGGTTCCCAAACAACCGCCGACCTTGATTGCGATCGCATTGACGCATGGACCCGTGCAACTGCACGTGCGGCGAAGGCGCGACGCCGATGATTGCAGTGCCGCACCGGGCGCGGTGGATGCATCGGCGGTCGATCGGGATGCGACCCTACCGGTCCGTGGCCGGGTTGATGTTGGTTGGGGGAAAGCAGCCGGGCAGAGCCCGGCTCTACTTTTCTCTTCGCCAGTTGATGGAGCCGCGGTTTTCCACCGTGCTCGATTCCACTTCGATGTCGAAGCCACGCCGCAGCAGGTATTTCAGTGTGATCACCGAGCCGCTGCCGACCAGCGAAACGCCGTAACCCACGTACAGCTTGGGCGAGATGTACTTGCCGAAGCCGATCACCGAGCCGCCCAGCGCGCGCGACTGGCTGACCCCGGCGTCGTCCAGGCCCAGCTTGGCGCCCAGCTGCGAGGCGAGCAGGCCGCTGCCGGCCGACAACGCGGCGGAGGCGGCGTTGACCTGCTGGGTCTGGTCGCTGCTGGCACCGGTGAGGCTGCGCCCCAGCACCAGGAACGCCAGCGCTTCGGACTGCGACATCGCCGGGTCGGACCACACGTCCACCCGCGGCGACTGCGCGCGACCGGTCACGTCGATGCCGGCGGTGACATCGCCCACCCGCCGTTCGGCACGAATGTCGATGCGCGGATCCGATACCGGGTTGAAGTTCCAGTTGAGGTTGCCGCGGGTGATGGTCAGGTCCTGGCCGTAGGCCTTGTAACGCCCGCTCACTTCCAGCGCGCCGTTGGCGGTCATCTCGCGCCCGGGCCGCGCCCATACCTGCATCTTGCCGCCCAACCCGCCCTTCAGGCCGAACCCGGCCATGCGCACGTTGTCGCCCAGGCTCACGGTCAGGTCCATGTCCAGCGGCGAACTGGGGCCTTCTTCCGGGTCGGCCGGGTCCAGCACCACCACGTCTTCGGACACCGACGTACCGCGATCCAGCCGTTCCAGGTCGAGGTCGGCCTCGGGCACGTGCACCGTGCCGCGCAGCTGCATGGCCGCGGCGGCGAGGGTGAAGTCCAGGTTGGGGTTGGCCACGATGCGCAGTTCCGGCGTGTTCGACAACAGCACGTTTTCGCCGTGGATGTGCAGCTTCAGCGGCTGTGCGTCGCCGAACCACGACAGGCCGCCGTCGACGAACAGCGTGCCCTTGCCGGAGTTGGCCTGCGCGGTGATCCTGGCCGAGCCGTCCGGCTGCGCGATGAAGCTGCCGCTGCCCTGGTCGAAGGTCAACCCGAGCGCGGGGAACTCGCCCTTGAAGTTGCTCAGCTTGGCGTCGCCGCCCAGCGACGGCGTGCCGCGCGTGCCGCGCAGGCTGACGTGGCCTTCGATCAGGCCGGTGGGGCGCACGATGTCGGGCGAGAACAGCTCCAGCCAGTACAGCCGCGACATGTTGAGGTACAGCTCACCATTGAGCGGCGCGTTGGCATCCCAGCCGGTCTGTACCTTGGCGTCGACGAAACCGTTGCCCTGGAAGCCCACGCCGAGTTTGGCGTTGATCTGTGCCGGGGTCATCTCCAGCGTGGCCGAGAACTGGTCGTAGCGCACCAGTTCGCCGCGCGCGTTGTCGCCCAGGCGGATGCCGCCTTCCAGTGACGCGATCCTCGCGCTGCCTTCCCAGGCGTTGCCACGCGGCCGGATCTGCCCGTCCAGGGTGAGCTCGCCACGCAGGTGCAGGCGCCGCCCCGATTGCGGGGGCAGCCACGGCTGCACCAGCGCCAGCGGCAAGGCGTCGCCGCGGATCTTCAAACCATCGCGCGGCCAGTTGGCGCTGGCGCACAGCGCGCCGCCGGTGGCCGCACCCAGGCAGGTATCGCTCAGGGTGAAGCTGCTGCCCTGGATGCCGAAGGTGGCCGGCGCGCGCAGCGCCCAGGGATCGCCCTTGACCGGCGCGATGCGCAGCGCGGCGAGGTCACCGCGCCAGGCGCTGCCCTGCTGGCGCACGCCGCCCTGCAGGGCCACCGCGCCCAGTTCGTTGTTGGCCTGCGCGTCCAGCCGCAGGTTGGAGACGCTACCGCTGGCGTTGACGTTGATCGTGTCCAGCAGCATGCCGGCCTGCACCTTGGTGCCCTGCAGCGCGAGCGTCCCGTTGCTGCCCTGCCAAGGCAGGCGGCCGCGGAGGCTCAGCGCTTCGGCACTGTAGTCGGCGTAGCGCAGGCCGCTGCCGACCAGGTCGGCGGTGATGTCCGGCGCAGTGCGCGGGCCGCGTACCTGCACCTGGCCACGCAGGGTGCCGGTGCTGCCCGGCATCAGGTCGTCCAGCTGCACCGGGTCGAGCTGCGCCTGCACGTCGAGGCGGTCGCCTACGCTGCCGCGTGCGGTCAGGCGGCTGTTGCCCACGGCCAGGCGCACGTTGCCCTCGCCCTGCTGCCCGCGC
>NZ_CAUQPH010000019.1:0-47562 GCF_963519925.1 uncultured Stenotrophomonas sp.
GCCGTCTGTTAGACGGCTGCTTCTATCCTGGTAGAGCCGTCTGTTAGACGGCTGCTTCTATCCTGGTAGAGCCGTCTGTTAGACGGCTGCCTTCTGCGCGAAGAGCAGCGGACTAACAGTCCGCTCTACCCGTACGCTCTACCCCGTCCGCTCTACCTGACCTCGATACCCGTCCGCTCTACAACAGCGTTGATTCTTCAGCCGTAGGCGTCACCGACACTGGTAGGTGACGTCCTGGCGGCTGTGGCGGAAGGGGTCGGTCAGGTCGTCGGAGTATCTGCCCAGCAGCAGACGCTGCTTTGGCAGGAAATGCTGGCGGTAGAAGCGGCTCAGCGAGGCAACGCGACGGCCCTTGTCGGTGAGCAGTACACAACCGTTCTGGATCTGGATCGTGCCGGAGCTCTCCTGCTCGGTCAGGCGCACGTCCACCAGCCGGTGTTCCACCATGTATTCCTTGGTGAATACGTCCTGGAAGGCGTCCTGGCGGATGCCACCGCCGCGCTGGTCGAGTTTTTCCAGGATGTAGAAAGACAGCGAACGGTCGATCACCGTCGGCACCGAGATCGCGAATGCGTAGCCGCCCAGCAGCCATACCAGCGCCAGCAGCACCCGCTCGGCGGGCGTGAACGCGCGGAACGGCGCCGCCAGCAGGAGCAGGCCAGTCACCACCGCGGCCAGCAGGGCGTCGCCGATGGCCGCGTAGAACACCACGTCCACGGTGAAAAAGCGCACGTGCAGGAAGTGGATGCCGAGCAGCAGGCCGATGTAGACCAGGGTCAGCAGCCCGGCCTTGAGGAGGGTTGTCATGGCTTGAACACCAACAGGCGGTTGCCCAGGAACGAAAGGATGAACTGCACGATGCTGATCAGGACGAAGCCGACCCGGTAGTCGAAGTGCAGCAGGTCCGACCATACCGCCATCAGCCCGCCATTCACCAGCGCAATGCCCGCGTACAGCAGCACGAACCGCCACAGCTGGCCGCTGGCGCGGGCCTGGGTGGCGGCGAACACGAAGTAGCGGTTGCCCAGGAACGAGACGCCGATGGCCACGGCGGCGGCGAGCAGGTTGGCCACGCCCTTGGACGGCACGCGTACCACCTCCACCAGCAGGCTCAGCACGGCGAAGTGCACCGCGGTCGCTACCAACCCGTTGATGACGTAACGCAGCAGCTGGCGCAGGTCAGCGCGGCGTTGCATCCGCCGTCACCTCGATCACCCCGGCCAGGTAGTCCCGGTAAGCACCCGGCTTCTGGATGGTGCCGCGCACGATGCCACTGAGCATCAGCGTCATCAGGGTGAGCGTGCCGGTCTGCAGGAACACCAGGAACAGCACGCCCAAGGCCATCGAGAACCAGCCCGGGGTGGCGTAGCCGGCCAGCTTGAGCAGGGTGGCCACCACCGCCAGCACGATCGAGGCCGAGGACACCAGCACGCACATCAGGCCGACCCGCACCAGCACGTCCTCGGCAAATACCATCAGCGCGCGGAACCCATGCAGGGTGAGCCCGACGAAGTTCATCTTGCTCTGCCCGGCGTAACGCGGTCCCCGGTCGATCGGGCACACCGCCAGGCGCAGCTTGCTGGCGATCAGCCCGGCCGCCACGTGGGTCCACACTTCATGCATGGCATTGAGGCGATGCAGCGCACTGACCTTGATCGCCATGAAGTTGCCGAAGCTGATGGTGCGCCCGGTAAGCAGCTGGAAAATGAACTTGTAGACCACGTAGAACGCGCGGAATCGCAGGGTTTCCACCCGGCTGCGGCGGCGCGCCACGGCCACATCGACATTCTCGTCGCGGGCGGCGGCCAGCAGCTCGGCGATGGTTTCCGGCAGGTCCTCGCCGTCCGAATCCATCACCACCACGCGCTGCGCGTCGGGCAGGTTTTCTTCCACGTAGCCCAGCCCGACCGCGATGGCCTTCTGGTGGCCGACATTGCGCCGCAGCTTCAGCACCACGCCGTTGACGCCGGACCCGGACAGCTGGAACGGCTGCACCGGTTCGCGGATCGAGCCGTCATCCACCGCCACCACGAACACGCGGTCGCCGTACAGGCGCGCCAGCTCGGTGAACAACCGGGTGGAGGCAACGTGGTCCTCGTAAACCGGGGTGACCACCACGAAGGATTCGTTGGGCTCAAGCATTCCGTTCTCCTGCACGCTGGCGCGGGGCCGTCTGTTTCCACTGGTCCAGCAGCACCAGAACGCCGTACATCAACAGCAACTGTACCGGCAGCGCCACGCGCTTGGCACTGGTGGCCAGGTGCCAGGCCAGATCGTGCGGGGTGCTCAGGTACACGGCGAACAGCACGCCGAAGTACGCCACTGCAACCAGCAGCGCGGCGCGGGCAGCGGACACGCGCCAGGTGCGCGCCCACAGTACCAGCAGCAGCACCAGCGGCACCCACACGGCACTGCGCAGCAGGGCCTTCAGGATCAGCACGGTGGGGGCCAGGTCGGGCAGGCGCGCCAGCAGCTGCCCCTTCAGGTCGCTTTGCGCCAGGTCGTTGCCCAGGTTGGCGCCGGCCACTGCCAGCTTCCACGCCAGCAGTGGCAGCATCGACACGGCGAAGGCGGCCAGCAGGCCCCAAGGCATGCGGCGCTCGCGCAGCAGCAACGTGCCGGTTGCGACCACGGCCACCAGAATGGCCAGCACCGCGCCTTCGTTCTTGATCAGGGTCAGCACCGCCGACAGGGCCGCGTAGGCTGCAAGGTTGAACCAGCCCCCCGCGGCGTTGTCAGTACGCGGCTGGATCGCCATGGCCAGGGCAGCGACCGCATAGACCGCCAGGAACGCATCCATGTAGCCGTCCACCAGGTAGCGCCCGCCCACTTCCAGCACCGCCACCGCGAACAGGCCCGCCGCCCACCAGGTGCGCAGGGTGCGTGCGATCAGCAGCAGCGGCGGCAGCAGCAGGAGCGTGGCTGCGGCCTTGGGGAAGATCTCATTCCAGTGGCCGACCACCTTGGCCGCGGTGGCCGACCAAAGCGGCATCAGCGAGGGGTAGTCGTTGTGGCTGAAGATGGCATAGCCATCCAACTGGGCGTACAGCGAGTTTTCCAGATAGATGCGCTTGGCGTGCAGCATCCAGATCGAGCGCGGGTCCCACTCGTCGGTGGGGCTTCCCAGCGCGAGCACCAGCAGCACGGCGACAATGCCCAGCATCCAGGCGGCGCGGCCGTCGCGCAGGGCCAGCAGTGACCACAGCGCACAGATGAGCACCGCAATGAAGGCCAGCTGCGCAGGCAGCCCTACCCAGCCAAACGCGGCGAAGGCATAACAGAGCAGCACGCCGGCCAGCATGCCCAGCGCGGCGCGGGCGCCACCGTCAGTGGCAGTCAACGAGAACAATGCGCTCACTCCTTGCGATTTCGGTGCAATCGGGCTGCTGCGGACCCGGGGTGCGCCAGAGCATCAGGCCCTTGTCGGCCCAATGAACGCGGCGGGGGTACAGCCCGTCCCACAGGCGCTCGCGCACCAGCGGGTCTTCCCACAGGCCCGGCGCCAACGCGACCGGCACGCTGGGGTCGCCGTGGCGGGAAAGCAGCGCGCGGGCCTCGACGACCTCCGGCGGTACCGACTCCTCCCACCCGGCACCGGCATCAAACGCCTGCCGTAGCAGGGCACTGTCGAACTGGACATCCTTGGCGATGCCGCGCAGCCCCACAAGCAGCGCTGCCCCGATCAGCAGGCCGACCAGCCAGCGGTGCAGCACGGAGGGGGTTCCCTTCCCGGGTGTGATCACAGCAGCCTTCCAGGTCCAGACAAGCCGGAAATTCTAGCATTGCACCCGACACTGCCCAGGACGGGGCACCGGTAGGGTCGGTCCCCAGACGACCGCACGGAAACCCCTCAACGCCCGGTAACGCATGACTCCGAATCGAAAAGGCTCGCCCTACGTCCGACGGGCACATGATGGTGATTTGCATCCGGCCGTGTACCCCATATCGAACATTCTCGAACGGAAAGTCCAAGTTTGTTCGCTCTTGCGTGCAACGCGCGGATCAAAAGGTGATCTTCGACTCGGCGCTCGCGCGCCATCCCATGTGATGCAGCGGGAAGCCCAAGTCGAACTTCCCGCCGCTTGCGACCAACCCCGCTACTGCCAGATGTGCCCCAGAAGTCCCAGGAATACAGCCCGCTTTCCTTCGCAGTTGGCATCCGTGGTGTCGAAGTTGTCTCCCCAACGACCGGATGGGAGCCCTCCAACCCGCATGCAGCGGTACAGCGGAACGGTACCTGGTAGGGGCGTTGCCGCTATGTGGCCTGTGATCGGAATTTGCGGCATCGGCAGGTGCCCTTCGCAGGACGGATCAATTGAAGTGAATCGGTCGCTGTAGTCGCTTGCCCTGCACCCGAACAACGGCCGACTGCCTGGGAAGGCGGTGAATGAGATGAAGCCAAGCACCCCTTCGCGCTTGCCCGGATGCGTCTGGTGCGGGGCAGCGGGCCGAACCGAGAACGTTACCTCGCGCCCGATCCAACGCTCAAGCTCTACGAGTTGAGCCTCGGGGGGCACAGAAGCCACGAAGACGTCGGCTGATTGCGTCCTTGCCTCGACAGTTCCAATAAATAACGAGTCCTGCGCAGACGCCGCGTTGCCGGACACCATCGCGATTGCCGACGAAAGAACTACCGCAATATTTTTCACTCTGGCTCACCTCATTGTCTGCTGCGCCAATTGCGCGGGCAGATTCTAGTGAGCATAAACAGATCGAAACTGAGATCATCATAGCCATTCGCTTCTCAATAAAAACATTCGATGATCACGGCATCATTGATTGAGCTTTCGAATGTTCTTCTGCCCCTTCGCGGGCAATGGTTTCGCCAGACCTGTCACGCGACCTGAAGGGTAAGTACGCGACGCAATGAGGTGCTTGCGTGCTTCCATGGGACTGTACGGAGCTGTTCCCATGCCTCGCGCGGAACCGCCTGATTGGTGCCGTTTCCGTCACCTGACCTTCCGGCGTTGTCAGCGCGATATCGATCGATAGCGCTCAATTCGTGGCCGCCAATCCCACTCGTGGCAGCTTTATGCCACGAGGGTTCCAGGCCTCACGCGAGCCGATCACGACAAATCTACTTCTTGAGCCGACGGAGGCGCAGGCGCCCACGGAGGGGTATCGCAGTTGTACCGTCTCGCGCTTCGCCGGATATGGCGTGGATGGAGAGCCTGGCGATGAGCCTTCGCCGTTACGTGGGCGCTGCTCGGCGCTCGATTTCCCGCCATGGCGGCGGCACTGCTGGACTGAGGTCCGTAGTGATGCGTGCATTCCGGGTCGTCAGGGCCATGGGCATCGGCGGCCTCATCGGCCGCTTGCGTTCCGCCAGCCAGGTGCACACTCCGGTGGCCGATCCCTTCGATGCACCGGCGTTGCCGGAGCCTGTACCTCTAAGCGCATTCAACCTGCGGGTTGGTGTCATGGCGCACATCTACTATGGCGACCTGATCGAGGAGTTCGTCGCAACGCTGGCGCTGGTTCCCGTCCCCTTCACCCTGCTGGTATCGGTGGTGGACACGGAGACTGGAGGCTTGGCGCGACGCAGGTTCGCCGCGCTGCCGAACGTTTCCCGCCTGGTAGTGAAGCGCGTCGAGAACCGAGGGCGCGATATCGCCCCCCTGCTGGTCTCGTTCCATGACGAGGTCCTCGCACTGGACCTGGTCGGCCATGTACACAGCAAGAAGTCGCTCTACACCGGCAGTGAGCAGGGCGACTGGCGTCGCTACCTGCTGCAAAGCCTGTTCGGCTCCTCCGAACGGCTGGCGTGGGTCCTCGGTATGTTCCAGGCGGATGCAAAGCTGGGGATGGTGTATCCGGAGAGCTATGCAGGCATCCCGTCATGGGGTCACACCCTGCTCAGCAACGCCGATGTCTGCGAAGCACTCGCCCGCCGCCTGGGGATTGAGGTGGATCGGCAGCGCTACCTCGACTTCCCTGCAGGCTCCATGTTCTGGGCGCGCGTTTCCGTTCTCCGCCCGCTGTATGACCTGCGCCTGCGGCTGGACGACTTCCCGTCGGAACAGGGCCAGATCGACGGCACGCTGCACCATGCTGTCGAGCGCCTGCTGGGTGTCGTTACCCGCCACCAGGGGTATCGACTGGGAGTCCTTCCAAAAGATGGTCGCCTGGCGCTGCCGGTCGAGGGAGAGCGCAATGCAGCGTCCGCCTTGGACCTCAATGTCTTCGAACGGCTGCAGATGGCCGCGCTGGACGCAAAGCAGGTAACCGTGGACGTGTTCGATACACTGGTTACCCGCGCCTTCCTGACCCCCGCCGCCGCGCGCGAGCACCTTGGGTGGCGGCTGTACCGACGCTTCGGTATCGAGCGCTTTGCCGAACTGCGCGACGAGGCCGAGTTCACTTTGCGGGCACGACTCGACCGTGACCCCACACTTTCCGAGATCCATGACCTGCTGGCGCAGCAGATAGGACACGCCGATCTGGACGCGGCGTCGCTCGCGGATCTTGAGCGAGCACACGAGCGCGCCCTGCTGCATACGCGGGAAGGCGTGCTCGCCGCGCTGCGTCGCCTGAAAGTACAGCCATTGACTGCATTTTCAGACATGTACCTGCCCCGCAGCGACATGGAAACGGTCTTGCCTCCGGCCGTGGTCCGCGACATCGGCAGCTGGCGGATATCCTGCGAGACGGGATGCCGGAAGGACAGTATTGCGACCTGGACACAGGCCGCGCGTGAAGCGGGCGCTGCACACCGTCGCTGGCTGCATGTAGGCGACAACGAGCACTCCGACGTCCAGCTGCCTCAGCAGGCAGGCCTTCTCACGCCGACGCACGTACTGCGTCCTTCGGCCTTGTTGGATATCGCGCCCGGGCTGCGGGTGCTGCGTCATCCGCGGGGCACGCGTGCAGCCTGGCCGGAACAACTCTGGCGCGGGCTGCTCGCCAACCGGTTTGCGGCGATTGTCGATGAAACGCCCAGGCATCTACTGGGTTCGCCAATACTGGATGCCCCAACGCTGGGCTATGTGGTGCTTGGACCGCTGGTGCTGGACTTCCTGCTGGCGGCGATCGATACGGCGCGTGAGAAGGGTGTAGCTACGCTGTTGTTCCTGAGTCGTGAAGGGCATCTGCTGCATCAGGGTTTCGCTCGGCTGCAGCCTTACCACGCCGCAGCAAGGGCCATGTCTGGACGCTACTTCCTTGCGTCACGTCGGGCCACCCTGCTCCCGTCGTTGTACAACAGAGAGGATCTTTCGCGGGTGACCCAGGGAACCTTCAATGGAACATTCGAGACACTGCTCGGGGCACGATTGGGCGAGGAAGCCACGAACGCGGTGCGTTTCCATGGGCCAGAGCGCATGACCCAACATGTGTTTCTCCCGGAGATGTCCGACGAAGTTACGCGCTGGCTGGTGCCTGCACTGCCTACGTTGTTGACGCTGGCGCAGGTGCAGCGCGAGGCCTACAGGGCCTACCACCACGGCTGCGTGGGCGATTCCAGCACAATGTTTGTTGACGTTGGCTATGCGGGCACCATCCAGCGCAACCTCGAGCGGGTGCTGGGCACCCCACAGGGAGGTTATTACATGGCCCTGCGAGACCATGCCGTCGCGCTGTCCGACCACGGATGGGCAGGCGCGCGATATGTCGATGGTCGCGACCGTGAAGATGAACCCGAATCAAGCATCCTGGCCAACGACCTGTTGTTGGAATCGCTCCTGGGCGCCCCTCAAGGGCAGTTCCTGGGCTTTGACTGCAGCGGCACGCTGCAGCCGCACTTCGGTCCGGTCGAGCTGTCCAGCGAGGGCATCAAGGTTCTGGCCCAGGTCCATGCAGGCGCACTGGAATTCATCGACCATGCCTGCGCTGCGATTGGCGAAGACATTGCCGAATTGAAGCTCGATCCCACCGGCGTGCAGATTCCACTCCACTGCACAGGCAGCGGGCGATGGGACGCGAGTGCTTCACTTGCCCACCTGTGCACCGAAGACGCCTTTACCGGGCGCGGCAGGGTGTCCGCGAGCAGACCGGGTTAGGTCCTTTTTACGGTCAGGTCCCGGGTCAAGGGCGACCCGGCCGCAGGTTGCCGACGTACGTTCAAACCCCGAGAATGGGCTATTAACGACACGTCGGAACCACCATGCCTGCTGCTGCGCCCGCTCCGAACGGGGTCCGCCGTCCATGACCACCCTCAAGGGCCGCCTGCGCGCAGCGGTTTATCTGGCGCTGCGTACCGGCTTCCGGGCGCTGCCCCTTTCCGACGGGCAACGCGACCGGCTCCGGGCACGCTTCCTGGACAAGCATGGCGACTGGGTACCGCCGCCGGCTCGCGGACGCGTGGAAGGCGACCTCTCCGGGGCCGCCCGCCGCCCGCTGGTGCGCGCCGACGAAGCGGCCATCGGCCACGTGCCGTACCGCAGCGAAGCGCTACCGGAGACGCTGCCGGCCACCCTGGTGGCGTTCTACCTGCCGCAGTTCCACCCGTTTCCGCAGAACGATGCCTGGTGGGGCAAGGGCTTCACCGAATGGCGCAACGTGGCCCGCGCCCTGCCCCAGTTCGAGGGCCACGTGCAGCCGCGGCTGCCGGCCGACCTGGGTTTCTATGACCTGCGCAATCCGCAGGTGATGCGCGACCAGGCGAGCTTGGCGCGCGAGTACGGCGTTGGCGCGTTCTGCTTCTACTACTACTGGTTCAGCGGCACCACGCTGATGGAAGACCCGCTGCGCCAGTGGCTGGCCGATGACAGCATCGAGATGCCGTTCTGCCTGTGCTGGGCCAACGAGAACTGGGCGCGGCGCTGGGATGGGCGCAACGACGACATCCTGATCGCGCAGCAGCACAGCGCCGAGGACGACCTGGCGTTCATTGCCCATGTCGCCGATTACCTGCGCGACCGGCGTGCGCTCAAGGTCGATGGCAAGCCCATGCTGCTGGTCTATCGCCCGCACCTGTTCCCGGATGCGCGCGCCACCGCGCAGCGCTGGCGGCAGTGGTGCCGCGAGCACGACATCGGCGAGATCCACCTGGCCTATGTGCAGGGCTTCGAGCGGCCCGACCCACGCGACATCGGCTTCGATGCCGCGGTGGAGTTCCCGCCGAACATGAGCAATCCGCGCGCGCTGACCGCCGACCAGTATTTGATCAATCCCGACTTCGCAGGTGACGTGCGCGACTGGCGCGAGCTGGCCAGCGAAATGGCCGCGCGCCCGCTGCCAGACTATCCGCTTTACCCGGGAGTCAATCCGGGCTGGGACAACGAGGCGCGGCGGTCCGGGAAGGGCCGCGTGTTCCTGCATGCTTCACCGCGCGGCTACCGCGACTGGCTGTCGACCACGATCCACCAGCGCCTGTCCGCGGTGCCTGCGGCCGACCGGCTGGTCTTCATCAACGCGTGGAACGAGTGGGCTGAAGGCGCGGTGCTGGAACCGGACATGCGGCTGGGACATGCGTGGCTGGAAGCGACCCGGCAGGCCCTGCGGGCCCCGACCGCGCATGCCGCGCCGGCGCGGCCGTGCGTGGTGATCCATGCGTGGTACCTGGAAGAACTGGGGGAACTGCTGACGCATGTGCGCGGCAGTGGACTGGAATGCAGGCTTGTCATCACCACGGCGGCCGAGCATCGCGATCGCGTGCAGGGGCTGCTGCAGGCGGCGCAGCTGGACGCCGAGGTGATGGTGTTCGCCAACCATGGCCGCGACCTGCTGCCGTTCCTGCAGGTGGCCAACCTGCTGCTGGACCAGGGCGAAGACGTGGTGCTCAAGCTGCACACCAAACGCTCGGTGCACATGCAGCAGGGTGCGCAATGGCGCCAGGACATGCTGCAGCAGCTGCTGGACGATGGCCATGGCGCGCAGGCGGTAAGACGCTTCGCCGAGGAGCGCACGCTGGGAATGCTGGCACCCGCCGGGCACCTGCTGGCGGTGCGCGATTACCCGGGCGCCAACGACGAGATGCTGGCGCGGCTGGCCGTGCGGCTTGGCCTGCGCGCCGACGTGCTGGCCGCCCACTTCAGTGCGGGCACCATGTGCTGGCTGCGCTTGGCGGCCCTGCGGCCGCTGCTCGATGCCCACCTGTCGCCGGGCGCGTTCGAGCCGGAGCAGGGTCAGATCGACGGCACGCTCGCGCATGCGCTGGAACGTGCGCTGGGCGCGGTGTGCGTGGATGCCGGATACACGGTGGACACCCTGGGCAACGCCGCAGGCGGTGCCGCCTACTCGTACGCCAAACGCAGCTGATCCACACGCCGGTTGGCGTGTGGAAGACTACGGCGGTAGTCAGCTGAAGGCGACGCCGGTTTTTTGCGCCAGCTCGTCCTTTTCCACGCCGGGCGCGGCTTCCACCAGCTTCAGCCCGGCCTCGGTGACATCGAACACCGCCAGGTCGGTGATGATCCGATCCACCACGCCCACGCCGGTCAGCGGCAATGTGCATTCGGGCAGGATCTTGTGCTCACCGTTCTTGGCGGTGTGCTCCATCAGCACCACCACGCGCTGCACGCCGGCCACCAGGTCCATCGCCCCGCCCATGCCCTTGACCATCTTGCCGGGCACCATCCAGTTGGCCAGGTCGCCCTTGTCGGTGACCTGCATCGCGCCAAGGATGGCCAGGTTCACGTGGCCGCCGCGGATCATGGCGAAGCTGTCGTGGCTGCCGAAGTAGCTGGCGCCCGCACGTGCGGTGACGGTCTGCTTGCCGGCGTTGATCAGGTCCGCATCAACTTCGGCCTCGGTCGGGAACGGGCCGATGCCGAGCAGGCCGTTCTCGGACTGCAGCCACACATCCACGCCTTCGGGAATGTGGTTGGCCACCAACGTTGGCAGGCCGATGCCCAGGTTCACGTACGCACCGTCGGTGAGCTCGCGGGCGGCGCGCTGCGCCATTTCATCGCGGGTCCATGCCATCTCAGTTGCCCTCCGCACGCACGGTGCGCTGTTCGATCCGCTTCTCGGGAGTGGGGTTGTGCACGATGCGGTGCACGTAGATGCCCGGCAGGTGGACCTGGTCCGGGTCAATGCTGCCCACCGGCACCACCTCTTCCACTTCCACTACGCACAGCCTGCCGGCCATCGCGCAGGCCGGGTTGAAGTTGCGCGCGGTCTTGCGGAACACCAGGTTGCCGGCCTCGTCGGCCTTCCACGCCTTGACCAGCGCCACGTCCGCGCGCAGCGCGGTTTCCATCACGTAGTGCTTGCCGTCGAATTCGCGGGTTTCCTTGCCCTCGGCCACCACCGTGCCGTAGCCGGTGGCGGTGAAGAAGGCCGGGATGCCGGCGCCGCCGGCGCGCAGGCGTTCGGCCAGGGTGCCCTGCGGGTTGAACTCCAGCTCCAGCTCACCGGCCAGGTACTGTCGTTCGAATTCCTTGTTCTCGCCCACGTAGGACGAGATCATCTTTTTGATCTGGCGGGTTTCCAGCAGCTGGCCCAGGCCGAAACCGTCCACGCCGGCATTGTTGGAGATCACCGTAAGGCCCTTGACCCCGGTGTCGCGCAGCGCGGCGATCAACGCCTCGGGGATGCCACACAGGCCGAACCCACCGACCGCCAGGGTCTGGCCATCGGCCACCGCGCCCTGCAGCGCCTCGGCGGCGCTGGCGTAGCGCTTGCCGCGCCGGCCGCCGTTGTCTGGGGACTTGCTCATCTACGCCCTCACCTCGTTGATGTAAGGGCTTAGTGTAGCGGCTGGCCGGGTTCTTCCCTGTCGCGGTGCAGCGCGTTCAGCGCGCGGGCAGCCTGGCCATGACCTGCGCGAGCCCTTCCTGCCAGCTGGGCAGGCGGACACCGAAATCGGTCTGCAGCCGCGATACGTCCAGGTGCGAGTACGCCGGTCGGCGCGCAGGCGTGGGGTAGTCGGCGGTGGTGATCGCTTCAACGCGCGGGGCACGTTCCAGCACGCCCCGCGCGACGGCGGCGGCGAAGATCGCCTCGGCAAAGCCGTGCCAGCTGGTTTCGCCGGTCGCGGTCAGGTGCCACGTGCCCGAGAGAGTGCCGGGATGCCGCAGTGCCTGCGCGGTGACATCGGCGATCAGCGCGGCCGGCGTGGGGGTGCCGATCTGGTCGTCGACCACGCGCAGCACGTCGCGCTCGGCGCCAACGCGCAGCATCGTGCGCAGGAAATTGGCGCTGTGCTCGGCGTACACCCAGGCCGTACGGAAAATCAGGTGGCGACCGCCGGCAGCGCGGATCGCGTCTTCACCGTCGCGCTTGGTTGTTCCGTACACGCCGAGCGGCGCGGTGGGGGCGTCTTCGCGATAGGGCACGCGCGATTGGCCATCGAACACGTAATCGGTGGAGTAATGAACGAACGGCACCGCGTGGCGCGCACACCAGCGCGCGATTTCCCGCGGCGCGTCGACATTGGCGCGCCGGGCGGCATCCGGCTCCTGCTCGGCGCGATCGACCTGGGTGTAGGCCGCGGCATTCACCACCACCGAGGGCTGCAGGCGGTCCAGCAACGCCGGCAGCGCGGCCGGCTGGTCGAAGTCGGCGGTTTCGCACGCGCTGCCGTCGGCAAGACGACCACTGCGCGTGGCGGCGACCACGGGGCCGTGCGCGCCGAGTGCGCGCAGCAGCTCCTGCCCGAGCTGACCGTTGCCGCCGAACAGCAATGCACTCATGGAACGTAGACCGGCAGCCGCTCCTGCGGGATGTCCTTCAGGAACGGCGCCTGCTCATCCTTGCCCGACAGCGACGGCGCGCTGATCGGCCAGTCCACGGCAAGCTCGGCGTCGTTCCAGCGGATCGCCGCGTCGGCTTCCTTTACGTAGACGTCCGTGCACAGGTAGCTGAACAACGCGGTGTCCGACAACACGGCGAAGCCATGCGCGAACCCTGGCGGAATCCACAGCTGGCGCCGGTTTTCGCCGCTGAGGATGAACGCCTCCCAGCGACCGAAGGTGGGCGACCCTTGGCGGATGTCGACCGCCACGTCGTATACCTCGCCCTGCAATACAGTGACCAGCTTTCCCTGCGGACGCGGCCACTGGTAGTGCAGGCCGCGCAGCACGCCACGCGCCGAACTGGAGACATTGCTCTGCACGAAACCAGTCGGCAGATCATGCTCGGCGTAGCGCTCGGCATTCCACGTTTCGAAGAAGAAGCCGCGCTCATCGCCAAACACGGTTGGCTCGATCAGCACACAGCCTGGCAGCGAAGACGGAATTACCTTCACGGCACCACGCCCCGCTGCAGCAGCTTCTGCAGGTACTGGCCGTACCCGTTCTTGATCAGTGGCGCAGCCAGCGCCTCAAGCTGGGCGCTGTCGATCCAGCCACGACCAAACGCGATTTCCTCGGGACAGCAGACCTGCAGGCCCTGGCGGGTCTGGATGGTTTCGATGAAGTTCGAGGCCTCGAGCAGTGACTGGTGGGTACCGGTATCGAGCCACGCGAATCCGCGACCCAACGCTTCCAGATGCAGCTGCCCGTCGCGAAGGTAGCGCTGGTTGAGGTCGGTGATTTCCAGTTCGCCACGCGGCGACGGCTTGAGCTCGGACGCGTAGTCGCTGGCATTGCCATCGTAGAAGTACAGGCCGGTAACGGCGTAGTTCGAGCGCGGCTTTTCGGGCTTTTCGACCAGGTCCACCACTTTGCCCTGCTTGTCGAATTCGGCGACGCCATAGCGCTCCGGATCATTGACCCAGTAACCGAAGACCGTCGCGCCGGTTTCCCGCTCGTCGGCGCTGCGCAGCACCTCGCCAAGGCCGTGGCCGTGGAAAATGTTGTCGCCCAGCACCAGGCAGCTCGGCTTGCCACCGATGAAATCGCGACCGATCAGGTAGGCCTGGGCCAGTCCGTCCGGGCTCGGCTGCACCGCATACTCGATGTTCATGCCCCACTGCGAGCCATCGCCCAGCAGCGCCTGGAACAGGGCCTGTTCGTGCGGCGTGTTGATGATCAACACCTCGCTGATGCCGGCCAGCATCAGCACGCTGAGCGGGTAGTAGATCATCGGCTTGTCGTACACCGGCAGCAGCTGCTTGCTGACGCCCTTGGTGATCGGGTACAGGCGCGTGCCCGAACCGCCGGCGAGAATGATGCCTTTACGCTGTGTCATGTCTGGTCTTCCTGGTTCAGGCCGCGGTGCCGATGCGCTGCAGGCGGTAGCTCCCGTCCAGGACACCATTCACCCATTCCTGGTTGTCGAGATACCAGTACACGGTGAAGGCGATGCCCTGGTCGAAGGTGTGCTCCGGCTCCCAGCCCAGCTGTTCCTTCAGCTTGGACGCATCGATCGCGTAGCGGCGGTCGTGGCCCGGGCGGTCGGCCACGTAGGTGATCTGGCTGCTGCGCGGCTGTCCGTCTTCGCGTGGACGACGCGCATCCAGCAGCGCGCAGATAGCGTGCACCACTTCGATGTTCTCCTTTTCGGAGTTGCCGCCCACGTTGTAGGTCTCGCCCACCTGGCCCTTGGCCAGCACGGTGCGGATCGCTTCGCAGTGGTCGGACACGAACAGCCAGTCGCGCACCTGCCGGCCATCGCCGTAGACCGGCAGCGGCTCGCCGGCCAGCGCCTTGGCGATCACCAGCGGGATGAGCTTTTCCGGGAAGTGGTACGGGCCATAGTTGTTCGAGCAGTTGGTGGTCAGCACCGGCAGCCCGTAGGTATGGTGGAACGCGCGCACCAGATGGTCCGATGCCGCCTTGGACGCCGAGTACGGCGAGTTGGGCGCATACGGAGTGGTTTCGCTGAACTTGCCGGTCTCCCCCAGGGTGCCGTACACCTCGTCGGTGGACACGTGCAGGAAGCGGAACGCGGCGCCCTTGTCGGCCGGCAGGGCCTTCCAGTAGTCGCGCACCGCCTCGAGCAGGCCCAGCGTGCCTACGACATTGGTCTGGATGAACGCGCCAGGGCCATCGATGGAACGGTCCACGTGGCTTTCGGCGGCGAAGTTCAGCACCGCGTCTGGCTGGTGCTCACCCAGCAGGCGGGCCACCAGCTCGCGATCACCGATGTCGCCGTGCACGAATACGTGGTCCGGGTTGCCCTCCAGCGGGGCAAGGGTTTTCAGGTTGCCTGCATACGTCAGCGCGTCGAGATTGATGACGCGCACGCCCCTGGCGACCGCTTCGAGGACAAAGTTACCGCCAATGAATCCGGCTCCGCCGGTGACAAGCCATGTGGGCACTACCCGTTCTCCTGATGGTGGTTCGTCTGGTCGCCGTCTCCGGCGCCCCTGACACAGCGCAACAGGATACATGGCGGCCGTCTTCACGACTGCCAGCCGGGCGTGAACAAACCGGCCGGACGGCTCTTTCATGGCGCACTGCAACATAACCATACGCATTCGCATGGTGCTCGCAAGCCAGTTAGAATCGCGGTCCCACCCCCGAACCGGTTGCCGTTCCGGAAACCGGACGTTCCCCGTTATTCAAGGATTCCGCACCAGATGAAAATCCTCGTCGCGTACAAGCGCGTGGTGGACTACAACGTCCGCATTCAGGTCAAGCCGGACGGGTCCGGCGTGGTCACCGACGGCGTCAAGCTGTCCCCCAACCCCTTCGACGAAATCGCGCTGGAAGAAGCCCTGCGCCTGCGCGACAAGGGCATCGCCACCGAGGTCGTGGTGGCCACCATCGCCCCGGCCGACGCCCAGGCGCACCTGCGCAACGGCCTGGCCATGGGCGCCAATCGCGCCATCCATGTAGTCACCGACCAGGCCATCCAGCCGCTGACCGCCGCGCGCACCCTGCTCAAGCTGGTCGAGAAGGAGCAGCCGGACCTGGTCATCCTGGGCAAGCAGGCCATCGACGACGACGCCAACCAGACCGGCCAGATGCTGGCCACGCTGTGGGGCCGCCCGCAGGCGACCTTCGCCAGCAAGCTGGAGATTGCCGATGGCAAGGCCACGGTGACCCGCGAGGTCGACGCCGGCCTGGAAACGCTGGAGGTGGACCTGCCGGCCGTGGTCACCACCGACCTGCGCCTGAACGAGCCGCGTTTCATCAAGCTGCCCGACATCATGAAGGCCAAGGCCAAGCCGCTGGAGACCCTGCAGCTGGCCGACCTCGGCGTTGAAGCCGCCGATACCTTCACGACCACCCACTATGCGGCGCCGTCCAAGCGCAGCAAGGGCGTGATGGTCAAGGACGCGGCCGAACTGGTCGCCGCACTCAAGCAGAAGGGGTTGCTGTAATGACCAAGATCCTCGTTGTTGCCGAGCACCACGACGGCAAGATCAACGCCGCCACCGCCAAGACCGTCAGCGCGGCCGCCGCCATCAGCGGCGCGAGCATCGACGTGCTGGTGCTGGCTGCGGACCCGGCGGCCGTGGCCGCCCAGGCCGCCGAACTGGCCGGCGTAGCCAAGGTCCTGACCGTGGCCAACGCCGCCAACGCCCAGGCGCTGGCGCAGGTGCTGGCCCCGCAGGTCGCGCAGCTGGCCAAGGGCTACACCCACGTGTTCGGCCCCTCGACCACCTTCGGCAAGGATCTGATGCCGTGCGTGGCGGCCCTGCTCGGGGTCAACCAGGTCTCTGACCTGATGAGCGTTGAAGGCAGCCACAGCTTCAAGCGCCCGATCTACGCCGGCAATGCCATCATCACCGTCGACGTCCCGGCCGACCAGATCGTGGTCGCCACCGTGCGTGCGGCTTCCTGGCCGGAAGCAGCCAAGGGCGGTAGTGCCCCGGTCGAAGCCGCCAGCGTGGACGCTGCCCTGCCCGCGCACACCCGCTTCGTCGGCTTGGCCGCCGGTGCCACCGACCGCCCGGACCTGCAGAGCGCCAAGCGCGTGGTGTCCGGTGGTCGTGGCGTCGGTTCGGAAGAGAACTTCAGGGTGATCTTCCAGCTGGCCGACAAGCTCGGCGCCGCCGTGGGCGCTTCGCGTGCGGCGGTGGACGCCGGCTACGTGCCCAGCGACCTGCAGGTGGGCCAGACCGGCAAGATCATCGCGCCGGAGCTGTACGTGGCGGTGGGTATCAGCGGTGCCATCCAGCACCTGACCGGGATCAAGGACGCCGGCACCATCGTGGCGATCAACAAGGACCCGGATTCGCCCATTTTTGAAATTGCCGATATCGGGCTGGTGGGCGATCTGTTCACCCTGTTGCCGGAACTGGAAGCCGCGCTGTAAATTGCGCGTGAAGACAAAGGCCGCGTAACCGGTGGTTGCGCGGCCTTTGTTACTGGTTGGGCCCGGATGGCCCATTTTGGCCGCAAACGCTGCGCGTTCCCCGGAACGCTGTCGCTATAATCGGCGGTCAACCCTGTAAGGACTGCATTGATGACGCTCCCCTGTTTCAAGGCATACGACATCCGCGGCCGCGTTCCGGAAGAACTGGACGCCGCCCTGGCCGAGCGCATTGGCGCCGGCACCGCGTCCCTGCTGGGGCCCGGCCCGGTCGTGCTGGGACGCGATATCCGCCTGAGCAGCCCAGAGCTGCAGGCCGCACTGGAAAAGGGGTTCACCGCCTCCGGCCGCGACGTGATCGATATTGGCCTGTGCGGCACCGAGGAGGTTTACTTCCAGACCTTCCACCGCCAAGCCGCCGGTGGCGTGATGGTGACCGCCAGCCATAATCCGATGGGCTACAACGGCATGAAGCTGGTGCGCGAGCATGCGCGCCCGATCAGTGGCGATACCGGCCTGTTCGATGTCCGCGACTACGCCGCCGGCACTGCCGCGCTGCCTTCGGGCACCGGCCAGGTGCGCAGCGATACCGACAAGACCGCCTACATCCAGCACCTGCTGGGCTATGTGGACGTTGCCCAGCTGAAGCCGCTGAAGATCGTGGTCAACGCCGGCAACGGCGGCGCCGGCCTGGTGATCGACGAGCTGGCCCCGCACCTGCCGTTCGAGTTCGTCCGCATCCAGCATGAGCCCGATGGTTCCTTCCCCAACGGCATCCCCAATCCGCTGCTGCCGGAAAACCGCGCAGCCACCGCCGATGCGGTGCGCGCCCACGGCGCCGACTTCGGCATCGCCTGGGACGGCGATTTCGACCGCTGCTTCTTCTTCGACAGCCACGGCGAATTCATCGAAGGCTATTATCTGGTCGGCCTGCTCGCGGTGGCCCTGCTCAAGCGCAGCCCCGGCGGCAAGGTCATCCATGACCCGCGTTTGACCTGGAACACCGTGGAAATGGTGGAACAGGCCGGTGGCGTGCCGATCATGAGCAAGACCGGCCACGCCTTCATCAAGGAGCGCATGCGCGCCGAAGATGCCATCTATGGCGGCGAGATGAGCGCGCACCATTATTTCCGCGACTTCGCCTACTGCGATTCGGGCATGATTCCGTGGCTGCTGATCGCCGAACTGGTTTCGCAGACCGGTACCTCGCTGGGCGACCTGGTGGCCGACCGCATGCAGGCCTTCCCGTGCAGCGGCGAAATCAACTTCCGCGTCGACGACGCCAAGGCCACCGTGGCCCGCGTGCTGGCGCACTACGCCGACCAGTCGCCGCAGCTGGACCACACCGACGGCGTGAGCGTGGAGTTCGACCGCTGGCGCTTCAACCTGCGCAGCTCCAACACCGAGCCGCTGCTCCGGCTGAATGTCGAAACCCGTGGCGATGCCGCCCTGTTGCGCGCCCGCACCGAAGAGCTGACCGCCCTGATCGGCGGCCAGGCTCCCCAACACTGATTCAGGACGATCTCCATGTTGCCCATTCTCCCCGTCATCCTTTCCGGTGGTTCCGGCACCCGCTTGTGGCCGCTGTCGCGCGAAGCGTACCCCAAGCAGTTTTTGCCGCTCGTGGGCGATGTCACCATGCTCCAGGCCACCTGGAACCGGGTTGCGGCCATCGCGGGCAAGGCGCCGATCGTGGTGGCCAACCAAGAGCACCGCTTCATGGCCGCCGAGCAGCTGCGCGAGTGCAATGTCACCCCGCAGGCGCTGATCCTGGAACCGATCGGCCGTAATACCGCGCCAGCCATCGCCATTGCCGCGCTGCAGGCGCTGGCCGCCGGTGAAGACGCCTTGCTGCTGGTACTCCCATCCGATCACGTGGTCCGTAACGACGCGGCCTTCCACGCTGCGGTCAAGCAGGCGGCTGCCGCAGCGGACGCAGGCAAGCTGGTGACCTTCGGCATCGTGCCGACCGCACCGGAAACCGGCTACGGCTACATCAAGGCCCAGGCCGGCACCGGCGTGCATGCGGTCGACCGCTTCGTGGAGAAGCCCGACCTGGCCACCGCCCAGCAGTACGTCGCCTCTGGCGAGTACTACTGGAACAGCGGCATGTTCCTGTTCAAGGCTTCGCGTTACCTGCAGGAGCTGGAAGCCCTGCAGCCGGCGATCCTGGCCGCCTGCCGCGCCGCGCTGGACAAGGCGTCGCGCGACAGCGACTTCATCCGCCTGGACGCCGACGCGTTCGCCGCCAGCCCGAACGACTCCATCGACTACGCGGTGATGGAAAAGACCGCCGACGCCGCCGTGGTTCCGCTGGATGCCGGCTGGAACGACGTGGGCTCGTGGTCGGCGCTCTGGGAAGTGTCGGACAAGGACGCGGACGGCAATGCCTGCCACGGCGACGTGATCGCGCTGGACTGCCGCAACAGCTACGCCTACGGCACCCGCCTGATCGCGATGGTGGGCCTGGAAGACGTGGTGGTGGTGGAGACCGACGATGCGGTCTTCGTCGGCCACAAGGACCGCGTGCAGGACGTCAAGGATATCGTCGGCCAGATCAAGCGCGATGGCCGCAGCGAAGCCGCTGCGCACCGCAAGGTCTATCGTCCGTGGGGTGCCTACGATTCCATCGACAACGGCGCGCGTTTCCAGGTCAAACGCATCACGGTGAAACCCGGTGCGACCCTGAGCCTGCAGATGCACCATCATCGTGCCGAGCACTGGATCGTGGTGAGCGGCACGGCCGAGGTGACCCGTGGCGAGGACGTGATCCTGCTCACTGAGAACCAGAGCACCTATATCCCGCTGGGCGTGACCCATAGGCTCAAGAATCCGGGAAAGCTGCCGCTGGAGCTGATCGAGGTGCAGTCGGGCAGCTATCTGGGCGAGGATGACATCGTGCGTTTTGAAGACCAGTACGGGCGCAGTTGAGTGACCGCCCCGGCATCACTTCCCAGCCAAGCCGGCTCGCCGTCCGCGCCCCCTGCAATCATTGGGCGCGGCCTGTTGGCGCGCGCATTCGATGCGGCACAGATTGCCGGGCTTGGCGCGACGGTGTTCGCCTCGGGCGTTTCGAACTCGCAAGCGTCCGATCCGGCCGAGTTCCAGCGAGAGGCTGACATGCTGGCCGAAGCGCTGCAGCAGTGCCGGGGGCGTTTTGTGTACTTCAGCACGTGCAGCGTCACCGACGACGACCGTGCGGCAACGCCGTACGCGGTGCACAAACGAAAGATGGAAGCGCTTATCCAGGCGCGCGGCAACCATCTCATCCTTCGCCTGCCACAGGTGGTCGGCAACACCGACAACCCGCACACCCTGGTCAACCACCTCGTCGCGCATATCCGCGGCGGGGTACCGCTGCAGATATGGTCGCACGCGGTTCGTTGCCTGATCGACGTGGACCATATCGCCGCTATCGCCATGCACCTTCTCCAGCACGGGCTGGAGCCGGACCGTACGCTCGATCTCGCGCCACCGGAAAGCATGACCCTGCAGGAGCTGCTGCCCCTGGTCGAACAGACCCTGGGCCTGGCTGCCGTGTATTCGCTGGTGGATCGCGGTGGCGGCGCCACGCCGGACTCAACGATTTTCTGCACCTATGCACCGCCGGCCGGCGTGGATGCCTCGCCCGGTTACACCCGCCGCCTGCTGCACAAGTATTACGGAGCTGCACATGATTGATGTGTCGGTGGTGATTCCGGTCTACGGAAGCGCCCCCATTCTGCCCCGACTGGCCGAGCGCCTCGAACAGGCGCTCGACGCACTGGGCCGTCCCTATGAGGTCGTCCTGGTCTACGATTGCAGCCCCGACGATTCCTGGAAGGTCATCGCCGCGCTGTGTGCGACCCGTCCGTGGCTGAAGGGCGTGCGCCTGCGCAAGAACGCCGGCCAGCACAATGCGATCATGGCGGGGCTCGGAGTCGCAAAGGGGCGCTACATCGTTACGATGGATGACGACCTGCAGCACTCTCCGGATGATATTGCACGTATCGTGAAGATCCTCGATGAAGGCGCGGATGTCTGCTATGTGCAGTTCAAGCGCCGGCGGCACGTACTCTGGAAACGACTGGGCAGCCGTTTCAACGACCAGGTAGCGTCGTGGCTGCTACGCAAGCCGAAGGGTCTGTATCTGTCGCCATTCCGTGGCTTCATCCGCGACATCCGGGATGAGATGCTCCGCTACGAAGGTCCGTTCGTCTATCTGGACGGGCTGATCGTCCAGAGCACCTCCAACATCGAGACGCTACAGGCCGAGCACCATGATCGCGATGACGGGAAGTCAGGCTACAGCCTGTCCAAGTCCATCTCGTTGTGGATGCAGATGGCCACCAGCTTTTCGATCAAGCCGCTGCGCGTGGCGTCGCTGACCGGCATTGTGGCCTCCGGTTTCGGCTTCGTTGCCGCGGCAGTGCTGGTGGTGCAGAAGATCATCTGGCCACAGACGGCCGTTGGCTGGACCTCGCTGATCGTCGCCGTGCTGATCATGGGCGGCATCCAGCTGCTGGCTTTGGGGGTGGTGGGCGAGTACGTCGGGCGGGTCCTGCTCAACGTCAGCAATCGACCGCAGTACGTACGTGGCACCGTGCTCAATGATGGTCGGGACGGCGAAGAGACGAACGGATGATGCAGGTCGACCGCTCGCTGGTACTGAAGTTTCTACGCTTCTGCGTTGTAGGTGGGCTCAGCACCGCGGCCTTCAGCCTCCTGACCTGGCTGGCTGTCAGCCGGTTGGGCATGGACCCGACCTGGGCCACGGTCGCGTGCTACCTGGTTTTGGTACCCCCAAATTTCGTTGCGCACCGAAGCTTCACCTTTGTGTCGCAGGGGCACATCAGTCGCGAAGGCCTTCGGTTCGTGTGCCTCCATGCGTTCAACCTGACACTGTCCACGCTCGGGATGAAGTTCATCACCGATGTGCTGGGCCAGGACTACCGCTGGGGAATCGCTTTCTCGGCGGTAATCGTTCCGGTGATTGTCTTCATCGTAATGAACTATTGGGTGTTTCGCCCGCATCGGGCCGACGACCCCACAGCGCCGCCCTCGCATTGAACCTGCCGATTGCACGCAGGCTGCTCAAGACAACCACAGGATGTTCTGAATGATTTCACCAACCGAACGTAGCGATACGATGAGGGCTGCGGGCTACTTCGCCCTCGCCTCGACCGCGCTTGTCTGCCTGCTCTGGCTGCCCTTTGGGTTCGGCATGGTCGGCAACATCGAGGAATGGGACATCCTCAGTCTTCTTACCCGGCATGGCGTTTTCTTCTTTGCCGGCGAGAACAGCCCGCTGGCCAGCCACAGATTGCGGCCATTGACCGCCGCGCCCAACGCGGTTGCCTACCTGCTGTCGCCGGATTCCTTCTTTGCGATGCACCTGTTGCAGATGGGGTCATTGATCATCAAGGGCGTCGCCGCCGCGCTGATGGGCTATTGGCTGCTTCGTTCACGTCTGTACGCGGTACTGCTTGGCCTGCTGGTGATAGTCCTGCCGGCCGACACCATGCAGCTGTCGTTCCGTTCGTTCCACATCAACTGCGCCGTCGCGCTTGGCATGGCCGGTGTTGCTGGCTTGTTGTACGCGTATGAACGACGCGAATTGACGGGCCGGGGCGGCATCATCCTGGCACTGCTGTCGGCTGTCTGCCTTGGCATCGCGATACAGATCTACGAAGTGGCGCTGGTCTTCGTTCCATTCCCGTTCCTGCTGCTGTGGGCACGCAATGGTCTGCGTGGGACGCTTCGCATCGCGTTCGCCCAGCTTCCGGTGACGGCGCTGTGGAGCGTGGCAGTGGCCGTTTGCCTGGGCTATATCTACACCGTCCTGGCCCACGGCTCCACCTACCAGAGCAGCGTCGTCGGGGGCCAGAGCACCAGCGTGCAGATGGTCAAGGAACGGCTGTGGGTACTCGCATTCACCGGAATGGGACGCGCGCTGGTCGGGGGCTGGATCGACGCTGCGATGATTCTCATGCACGAGTTCCGTACCTACGTGTACGTGCTCGCCACCGGCGTGGTCATTGCCGCAATCCTCGTGGTTGCCTTGCGCAGTGGCAAATCAGCGCTGCCCGCCCAGGAAGCTGCAGTAGGCCAGCGGTGGGTGAGCGCACGTGTGGTTGCCATCGGACTGGTGATGACAGCGATCGGCTATCTTCCCTTCCTGTCTTCGCCCGCGCACATGGCCATCTCGCAGCGAACCTTCCTGTTCGCGACGCTGGGTGCCGCATTGGCAACGACCGGGGTGCTTGCATTGCTGTTCGGCGGCTGTCGCCCCCGCGCGGTAGTGGCCGCGGGAACGCTGCTGGTGACGGTTGGCCTGTCGGCGCAGATGTTCCAGTTCCAGCACTACCAGAACCTTTCCGATACCGAGCGCCAGGTGCTGGCAAACGTCGTCAAGACCGTACCGGCGATCGGCCCCGAAACGAATGTGGTCATTCTGGATGGCAGCGAGCGCATTGGAAGCGTCTGGATGCTTCGCGACAACATGTTCCATGCGTTGACCTACCTTTACGGAGCGCCGGTCAATCTCGTCCATACTTGCACCGTTCCCGGCGATTACTGGCAGCGACTGGATCCGTATGGCAGGCCGGGAAACTGTGCACGTTCAGCCAATGGCTGGGTGTTCACCGACGGCCCGGCTGTGGGTGCCCCGGGCCAACCGGTGCGCCAGCCGCAGGTGAAGATCGAAGTTGCCGACGCAAGCGCGGTCGTGGTCAAGGTTGACAGCGGCGGCAACGTCGACGCGTTGCCGGACCAGCTGGCACGCCTGAAGAACGGCGACGATGTGCTGTCGCGCAGGTACGCGAAGGTGCTGGCTGACCGGTCCTGGCCCCTGGCCATCGATCAGTTCCGTCATCAGGACACTTCTGACAGTTTCCGCTGGGACTTTGGTCGCTGGTGGAGTCTTGAGGCTGCGGTGCATGGCAGGGGTTGGCAGGACAGCCAATGGGCCAATGACGGCAAGTTCAAAAAGGTCTCCATCGCATGGGCAAACATGCCCGATGCCTCCCTGGTCTTCAATCTGCAGCCGCGCGACACCGAGTACCTTGTCAAGGGCCGTATCCAGGCGGTTGCCGGCAATACCGACCGCAAAGCGGTCACCATCTCCATCAATGGAGGGCCGAAGCACCCCCTTGAATGGATCACGGACAATGAGTTCTACACGTATGTTCCCGCCGGAGAACTGGTCAAGGGACGCAACGAGGCCGTCTTCCATGTTCCCGTCGACATGAATTTCTATGGCGTCGGAATCGCCATGGATTGGGTCCGCTTCACGCCTCGCAACTAGTTCGGCCAGCCGTTGCATCCCCCTATCTTCCTCATCCACAAGGATCATCCATGAATCGCAGTACCGCCTCCCTCAAGCTCGCGCTTGCCGCCGGGATTGTCGCCGCCACACTGGCCGGCTGTTCGTCGAACAATGAAGAAACCCCGATTGGTGGAGCGCCGAAGGCAGAGGCGCCGGCGCCGGCCCCGGCAGGCGAAGTCAATGCGCCGCTGAGCCCGGAACAGGTCAGCATTTCGACCAGCATCCTTGAAGGCCCTGTGTATGACGCAGCGTCCGATACGCTGATTGTGAAGGTGGGTCTGCAGAACAAGGGCAGCGTCGTCTTGCCGGTTACCGGAACCAACCCGGTCACCCTGGGTGTCGTCCAGAAAATCCCTGGCCAGGCTGGCCAGCCTGATACCCGCGGGGTCG
The DNA here is from genome assembly GCF_963519925.1 of uncultured Stenotrophomonas sp. Classification (NCBI taxonomy): domain Bacteria; kingdom Pseudomonadati; phylum Pseudomonadota; class Gammaproteobacteria; order Lysobacterales; family Lysobacteraceae; genus Stenotrophomonas; species uncultured Stenotrophomonas sp. The sequence goes on from NZ_CAUQPH010000019.1 coordinate 24,725, forward strand.
ATACCCGTGCGCCTTTCAATGAGGACATCAAGCCCGGCGATACTGGCGTGGCGGATGTAAGTATTCCCGCGGGCTTCGCCGTCGGTTACAAAGTGGAGTTCGATCCGCTGCAGGAGAACGTGGTGTGGTTCGGCTTCAGTCTCAATCAGCCCACCGCAGTGATTGGACCGTTCGCTCGCTGTGCCGATGGCAAGGGTCTGTGCGACGGCGAAGGCAAGGCAGTTGCTGCAAAGTAAACCGACCTGCCCAGGCTGAACGCAAAACGCCCGGATCGATGATCCGGGCGTTTTTTCTTTCTTGGGCACGCGGCTTGGCTCAGCGCCCCTCGAGCATCCACTGGATGGTCTCCCGCAACGGGCGGAACGCATAGCCTCCAGTCAGCGCCAGGAGATGCGCGTTGGAGCCTGCCAGGCGGTTTACCTCGTTGTCCCGCACAAACTGGTTATCGCTGTGGATCTCGAAGGTCATCCCGGAGAGCTCTTCCACAAGCCCGATCACGCTGCGCAAGCTGACCGATCTACCACTACAGATATTGACCACTTCTCCAGCGCGCGGCTGCCCTGTCAGCAGGGCGTAGCAATGAACCAGGTCGCGCACATCGGTGAAATCCCGTTCCACGTCCAGGTTGCCCAGGCGCAGTACGCGTTCGCCGCGCAGGGCGTGGTCCACGACCTTGGCAACGAAGAACGAAAGCGCCTGCCCGATTCCGATGTAGTTGAACGGCCGCGTGACCATGATCGGCAAGCGGTCCGCATACAGCCTTGTCACGTACTCTGCAGCCACCTTGCTGACCGCGTAGTCGTTGAACGGCGCCATCGGCGACTGCTCGGTAAGTAGAGCATGGGATGAAGGACCGTACACGTGCGCACTGCTCGCCACGAGCACGCTCGAGGGCGCGCGGCTGAGCCGGGCAGCAGCATCCAACAGGTTGCGGGTGCCCACTACATTCGACTGGTAGATCGCAGAAACGTCATGGTGGGCGACGTTCGAAATCCCCGCCAGATGCACGATCACGTCTGGCTTGACGCGGCCCAGCACTGTGGAAAGGCCTTCCGCATCGAGCAGATCCACGGCGGTTACCGTATCGCAGGACTCACCGGAACGGCGCAACCCATGCACGCGGTAGCCCTGCTGCTCGAGCTCGCGGGCCATGTATGGACCTGTGAATCCCTCAATTCCGGTGACCAGAGCAATCGGTGTCATCGGTATGGTTCTCATGTTGTGTTACAGATACCAGCCGGACCGCCGACTGCACGCGGGCAGACGGCGATCACGCCCGCCATCAGAACGAAGCGCCCGCCTCGTTGCGACGCAGGTCGGCCTTCACCATCATCTCGCAGAGCTCTTCCAGCGTCGTAGCCGGTTCCCAGCCGAGCTCGCGCTTGGCCTTTTCCGGATTGCCGATCAGAAGGTCGACCTCGGCCGGGCGGTGGAACTTCGGATTGATCTTGACCAGGACCTTGCCCGAACGCGAGCAGGTGCCGGTTTCGTCAAGCCCTTCACCTGCCCAGACCAGGCTGATGTCGACTGCCTTGAAGGCCATGGTGACGAAATCGCGCACGGTTTCGGTGCGGTTGGTCGCCAGCACATAGGTGTCTGGCTTGTCGGCCTGCAACATGCGCCACATGCCTTCCACGTATTCCTGGGCAAAGCCCCAGTCACGCTTGGCATCCAGGTTGCCCAGCTCCAGCACGTCCAGCTTGCCCAGCTTGATCTTGGCAACCGAGTCGGTGATCTTGCGGGTCACGAACTCACGGCCACGCAGCGGCGACTCGTGGTTGAACAGGATGCCGCTGGAGGCAAACATGTCGTATGACTCACGGTAGTTCACCGTCATCCAGTGCGCGTAGAGCTTGGCTACGCCATAGGGGCTGCGCGGGTAGAACGAGGTTTCCTCGGTCTGCGGCACCTGTTGGACCAGGCCGAACATCTCCGAGGTCGAGGCTTGGTAGAAGCGGATCTTCGGGTTGACCGCACGAATGGCCTCGAGCAGGTTCAGTGCGCCCAGCGCGGTGATCTGCGCGGTCAGCACCGGCTGATCGAAGGACACGCCGACGAAGCTCTGGGCCGCCAGGTTATAGACCTCCGTGGCCTGACTGTCCTGAAGCAGGCGGATGGACGAGCCGAGGTCCTGCAGGTCGTGTTCGACCAGGTGCAGGTTCGGGTGCTTTTCGATGCCCAGCTCTTCAATGCGCCAGAAGTTGACCGAGCTGGTGCGGCGATACGTGCCGTAGACCTTGTATCCCTTTTCAAGAAGCAGCTGCGCAAGGTAAGCGCCGTCCTGGCCGGAAATACCGGTGATTACTGCAGATTTCATGGCTTTTCGTTCCTCGAAAGAATGCGATGGCGAGCATGCGGGGCCTGTGGGGGTTCACAGGTCGAACATGCGCTCCAAGGTGTTGGTGATCTTGGCGGCGGGCCTGCTGTTGCCGGGCAGGCCCATTCTACCCAGCTCCCGGCCCAATTCCTGCGCGTTGAGCACGTAGGGTTCGGCCGCAATGAAACCGGGGATGGTCTTTTCAAGACCATCGACATAATGGGACGCGGAAAACTCGTGGGCGGCCCAGGCTGCGGCAGCCATGCCCATTTTCCGGGCCTCGGCGCGCTGGCGATCGACAAACCGCAGGTGCCGAAGCAGGTCCTGCTCCGGATCCTGCATACCCACCTTGAGCACATATTCATCAGGCAACTCGGCGTAGAAGCCGGCATCGCTGACGATGACGGGCGCCCCCGACTGCATGCCCTCGATGGCGGACGCTGAAGCCCCCTCCAGAGCGGGATCACGCAGGCAGCAGATCACATCCGCTTCTGCCATGCCGTCGTGCAGCCGGCCATTGCTGACCCGGCCTTCAAACGTCAGCCCGGCGAAGCCGACCTCCGCGCAGACCTGCTCCAGGCGACGTCGCTCGCTGTCGTCCACCGGACCCAGCACATGGTAATTGGTGCGCGCGGCCAGCTCGGGATCGAGCGCCAACGCCCGGATGACGCGGTCGATCCGCTTGTTGGGGTTGACCATGCCGAACGTGCGTACAGCCAGCGCGCCACCGCGCTGTGTAGCGGGCCGGTGTTCACGATCGAAGGCATCGACCGGATAGGCCAGCGAAAGCTTGTGCACGGGCCCGGCGCAGGACTGCCGTACCCGCTCGCCGTAGAATTCTGAATGGATGATGCAGCCGAGGGTGTCGCTGCTGATCCACTCCGTCAACGGGAAGTGCTGGGTGGCACGCTCCAGCAGGTTGTCCCAAGTCGCGGTGGCACACAGCTCGCCGGCCTGCTGCCCGTACATGGACGCAATCACGCGCGGTGCATCGTGGGAGCGGTGGTTGGCGATCAACCAGCCCCAGAAGAAGTTGAGCACGCACCAATCATGCAAAACAGCGACATACGGACGCTTCTGGGCAAGTTCAAACACCCCCCCGTGGTAAGCGTAGTGATCGCCAATATTTGCGATCACCAGGTCGGCTTCATGGAACCAATGGAGCTCCTCCTGCGAACCGTGCTCCAGCACGCAGGCATTCTCGCGCGGCGGTAGCTCCAGATCGGCACCCACTTCCGTCCGGTAGATGGCAACATGGTGACCGCGATCGCGCAGCTCGGCCACCACTGCCTCGCTGTAGCGGGCAATGGCCGAGTTTTCGGAATATGGGGTGGCCCAGATGAGTTTCATCGGGTAAGCGCCTCCACGGTCGCGTTCCAGTTGATGTTCTTTCCGGTCCAGTGCGCGTGGGCCGCCTGCCCCATTTCGATGGTGCGCTGGCGATTGGAAAACAGGTCCGAAAGCGCCTCTGCCAGCTGCTCGGTGTCATCGTCGCAGACCCGGCCGTGCACCCGGTCGTGAATGAGTTCGGTCAGGTCACCTGAATCGTTTACAGTGAGAACTGCCTTGCGCGCCTGGCATGCTTCCATCGTGACGTAACCGTAGGAATCCTCCGCGAATGGAAGGTAGGCGCAGGCAAGCGCGTTGTTGGCGTAGTCGGCGATTTTCTGGCGAGGCAGGAAACCGATATCCAGCACGACGCGATCATTGAGGCGGTGCTCTTCCACCAGGGCGCGCAGGCGATCTGCGTCACCGGGCGTATCGGCCGGCCCGGCGATCACCAGCTTGCCCGTTCCAGCGACATGGCGCATCGCTTCAACAAGGCGATGTTGGCGTTTCCCGGAATTGATCCGGCCACCAGCGAATATGTAATCGCCGTAGGCGCCACCGGGATACATCGATTCGTCGTTCAGCGGCGCGCGCAGGATCGTCGAAGATAGACGGTTGTAATGCAGCAACCGCTCCTGCACGGTTCGCCCGACCACGAAGATATCCTTGATCGGCTCGAACGCGGCATTGTCCGCTTCAATGATGGCGGAGCGGATCTGGCGCCCTTCGGCAGTGTCCGGGATGTTGCTCTGACCTGCGTCCCAGAGGTCGTACGCCTGTCGGTACTGATGGGCAAGCCATAGCACCTTCTCCGGGAACGGGATCATGTACGCGGGAAACTTCATCGCAATGACGCGATCCACATTGCTCAACTGCATGTTGCGGCACATCACCATCTCGTCGACGATGCGTTCGGCCGGCTCCCAGCTGAAGGGAACCCGCAGGAGTTCGGACTCGTGCCCTGCCTTGCGAAGGTTCAACACCAGCTGGTCGGCAAGCTCTTCGGCCCCGCCACGCATGCCTGGCACCATGTTGTTCACTACCAGGATCTTCATGACAGCAGGCGCTCCACCACATGGCTCCAGTCGATCTTCAGTTCGCCGATGCGCGCATGGGCTTCGGCGCCCATTTCGCGCGTCTTCTGGCGATCTGTCCACAACTGGTCGATTGCCTCGGCCAGCGCACGCGGATCCGGTTCGGCAATCAGGCCGTTGCGCCCGTGCTGGACGAACTCGAGCACGCCACCGGAGTCGGTGGTCGTCAATAGCGGCTTGCATGAATGAGCCGCCTCAAGCGAAGGATAGCCGTATGAATCCTCGTCTTCGGGCAGATAAGCGGCAGCCAGTGCGGTAGACAGCCAACCGGCCTTTTCGTCCTCGGTGATCCAGCGTTCGACGAACGTAACCTTGTTCTCGAGGCCATGCTGCGCGATGTACTGGTGCAGCCCTGCGGCATAGGCCGGATTGCTGCCCGTCCCGCAGATGCGCAGGCGCACCGGAGTGCGCACATGGGAGAACGCTTCCAGCAGCAAGTGCTGCCGCTTGTGACCTTCGGTGCGGCAGATGTATACGATTTCTTCGCCCTGGCCTGCGTTGCTGAATCGCCGCGGATCGTGCAGCGGCGGGTAGAGCACCTCAGGTTGCAATCCGTTGAAGCGCTGCACCCGATCCGCGACGACCTGCGAGTTGGAAAAAAGCCGGTGCGCTTCGGAGAGCGCTACCGTGTCGGCGCGGGTGATCGCTTCGCGAATCGCGCGATGGCGGGCGTCATCGGCGAATCCCCGGTGCGGCGTATCCCACAGATCGTAGTACTGGCGGAAATGGTGGATGAACCACACCACCTTCTTCGGATGCTGGATCAGATGGGACGGGGGACGCGTGGTAATGATACGGTCCACCGACTGACTCAGGTCCATCATCCGGTACGCGCTCATCTGCCGGAGCATCGACTCGGATCGCTCCTCATTCATGGGCAGGTAAATCAGCTCGACCGAATGGCCGTGCTCACGGAGGCGCTCCTCCAGCCACTCGACGATGAAGCGGGCGCCACCGTTGATGAACGGCACGAACGATGAACAGATCGCGATACGCAACTTCAACGGCCCGCTTTACGGACAGCCGAGACCAGGGATGCGACGATCCGTTCGATATCGCCAGCATCCAGTTCGGCATGGGTGGGCAGGTTGACGCCGCGCGCCGCCTGGTCGTTGGCCACGCTGAACTCCGCGCCATCTTGGAGATAGGGCGGCAGCACGTGCATCGGATAGAAGACCGGACGGGTTTCGATACCGTCTGCGTCCATCAGGCGCATCACCTCGTCGCGCTGGGCGTCGCTCACGCCGGTCAGCAGCACCGTATACATCCAGTAGACATGGTGCGCATAGTCAGCAACCGCAGGGCGCTCGACAAGGTCCGCGTGGGCGGCAAACGCTTCGTCGTACCAGCGCGCAATTTTCTGCCGGGTTTCAAGGGCTTCGTCGATCCGCTCCATTTGCGCCACGCCGATCGCGGCGGCGACATTTGTCATGCGGTAGTTGTAACCGACCACGGGGAACCAGTAACGGCGCTTGGGATCCATGCCTTGGCCACGGTACAGGCGCAGGCGCGCAGCCAGTTCATCGTCATCGGTGGTCACCATGCCACCTTCACCGGTAGTGACGATCTTGTTGCCAAAGAAACTGAACGTTGCGCAGTCACCGATGCCACCGACCCGCTTGCCGTTGTACTCGGCACCATGTGCTTCGGCAGCGTCCTCGATTACCTTGAGGTTGTGGCGGCGTGCGATCTCCATGACCGGGCCCATATCAGCCGGATGGCCGTACAGATGGACCACAATGATGGCCTTGGTGCGCGGCGTGATCTTCGCTTCCAGCTTGGCCGGATCGATGTTCATCGTCCCAGGTTCGGAATCGACCAGAACCGGCTTGGCATTGCAGTAGGCAACCGCGTTGGCGGTGGCAATGTAGGTAAGGGTCGGAATCAGGACTTCGTCGCCCTCGCCGATGCCCAGCGCGACCAGTGCGAGATGGATCGCCGTGGTGCCGTTGTTGATGGCAACCGCATGGCGCACGCCACAGAAGTCTGCAAAGCTCTGCTCGAAACGGCCGATGAATTCGCCTGCGGACGAGATCCACGTCGAATCGAGACATTCGTTCACATATTTCTTCTCGTTACCGTTCAGACTGGGAACTGCAACGGGGATCCGCTTTGTCGACAACATTGGATCAATCCTTTCTCGTAATTTGTCGGGCCGGTATTCCAACCCACGTCCCCGCGGAGGCGATGTCCCGGACGACCACGGCCCCGGCGCCAACGATGGCGCCCTCTGCAATGGTGATGCCAGGGATCGCGCGAGAGCCGACGCCCATGAAGACCGCGTCTCCGACCTTCACGGTACCGGCCAGTGCACTACCGGGGGCGATGTGGGTGAACGCGCCAATCTCGCAATCATGGTCGATTGACGCATTTGAATTGATTATAGCGAAATCGCCAATATTCGCATCCGCATTGATCACCGCCCCTTCCATGATTGCGCAGCCCTTGCCAAGCCGTGCGTTGGGGGAGATTACCGCGCTTTTACCGATGGCATTGACCATCTGGAAACCCAACGCTTCGACCTTTGCGGCGACCTTGCGGCGCAGCCTGTTGTCCCCTAGGGCGATGAAGGCGCCCGTCACGCCTTCGGCCGCCAGCGCGGGTAGTGCGATGGCTTCATCGCCCAGAACAGGCACCCCGCAAACCGTCTGACCTTCCCGCCCGGCATCCAGGCAGGCCACTACTTCATGGCCACCGGAACGCAACAGGTCTATGATTACCTTGGCATGCCCCCCTGCCCCGATCACGGCGACCCGGCTCATGCCGGGTCCTCCCCGGATTCAAATGGTTCGGCCAGGGCGCTGCCTGGCCGACACAGCAGGACGTTGGAACTGACCCGGCCATGGAGGTCGGCAAAACCGGAAAGCGGGCGGCATTGCCCATTCAGGTCGTCTATCAGGAACAGATCGAACCCGTAGTGCGCGCGCATACGCTCCCAGTCATCCGGGGCCGTTCCCACCCGCGCCAGATGCGATTCCGCATACTCTACGATGATCCCCACATCAGGGTTCCGCTCGATCAGCTGTGACATTCCCGCGATCACGTCCAGCTCGGCGCCCTCGACGTCCACCTTGACCAGCCTCACCGCACCGGCCGGAACCAGGCCATCCAGCGCCCGGATATCGACGCGTACTTCCTCGACGGTTGCCTCGTCCAGCGGATAGAGAGAACTGTGTCCGGCCACCGAGGCGACGTGGAATACATGGTTACCTTCATCCTGTGCGCCTGCTGCACATTCATGCACCAGGACCCGATCATCAACGCCACTCAGACGCAGAGAAGCGCGCAGGTGGCGGACGGTGCGTGGCATGGCTTCGATTGCCGCAACCCGACCCGTTACGCCGACGCTATGGGCCGCCACGACCGTGTGCAGGCCGATGTTGGCGCCGACGTCCACGAAGAAGTCTCCCGGCGAAAGCGTGGCCTCCAGGTACAGCCGCAGGCCGCGCTCCACGTCGCCGAATTCGGCCAGGCACATGGCCAGCAGGTCATCGCGCTCGTCGCAGGAGAAGTAACCGAAGCCGGTTGCAATAAGCCAGCCGTCCTGGGTTCGCAGTACCCGACGTTGGCCAGTGGCAGTGACCTTGATCATCGACGGCAGAAGATCCAGCCGCCCGTGCTGGGCGTCCAGTTTCTCATGGGCCGCCACCAGGATGTCCACGGTCTGGCCGGCCTGCAACCCAAGGGCATCCAGTTTCTCGTGCGCTGCGGTGAACATGGCGGGCAGGCTGGCGGCCCCGGGGTCGGTCGCGCCACCGTGCTCGATGAGGTTGCCCAGCTGCTGGGCCTGCTCGCGCATGCCGTCGGCCAATGCCTGCTGGGCGACGGCGATGGCGCGCAAAGCCTCGTCCAAGGCCGACAACGATGCCGCGTCTTCTGGACTGCGCCCTTGGCGGAGGCAGGCATCGACGACTTCCTGCATCGAATCGTGCAGCGCAGCGTGCGATTCCCGCCAGCGGTGGTCAACCGCATTCAAGAGGTCCAGCACGTCGGCCTGTCGGGAGGTCGGCTCGCCCACTCCCATGCCAAACCAGAGTTCATGGTCGGCGCGCAGTTGCGAGAGACGCTCGTCCAGCGAGCGCATGCGCGCATCAACGCCATCGAATGCTTCCGCAAGCGCCTGCTGGGTTTGCTGCTTCTTGCGCAGCGTCTCCACGAACTGGTCATAGTTACGGGCAAGGTCAGAGGTGCTGCTCGCGATTAACCCGAGGTCGCTGGCATGTACGTCGTGGGCAGTGTCGATCGACATCAGGCGCGCATGGTTCAGCTGAAGCTGTTCCATGATGGCATTGCCGCCGGACACGACGCGATCATGCTCGACCCGCTTGGCATCTGCGTCCAGTTCGATCTGACTGACCCGTTCGGCGAGCTCACGGGTCTGCCGGGCAGAGTCAAGGCGAATGAGATCAAGCTGCTGCTGAATGCCCTGCAAGGAGTAAGAGATCCGGCGCATCCAGCGCGCGACCCGGACCAGCGGATTGCGGTCGATGAGGACCTTTCGCCAAAGCGGGCCACGACTGGCCAAGGCGTTGATGACTTCGCTGGGAGAGCGCGCCGGTGGCGCTTCATCTGCAACGCGTTCTCCCAGGCATTCCACCTTGAGCGGATTGACCACCGGGGCAAGCGTGTCTTCCTCGTCTGGAGGCGCACCTGCGGCCAGACCAATCTCCACGATCCGCAGGGAGCGAATTTTGATGCCCAAGAGCCGATGATCGTCGCCCATGTTGAGCGCATTGGGCGACATCGGGTTGGCAATCTGAAACTCAACGGAGACGCCCGGCGAGCGGCCAACCGTCCCGAGCTGACAGTCCGCCTCGATCTGCATCCACCCGGCGCCACTGCGAAGCACCTGGTTTGGCGGCCCGCCGTTGATACTGATGGCGACCAGCGCGCGATGACCCTGCGCCTCGAAGAGCATGGCGCCCAGAACCAGCCGGTAACGCCGATTGGCCTTGGCCGCGCGCATGCGCACATCAATCCTGGACACTGCGGCTGCAGACCACACACCGTCCTCTTCGGGGACAGCGAAGCCACGCATGGTCAGCGCTTCCGTCCCTGCATAAAGGGAACTGGAAATCTCGACCTCCTGCCCGGGGGCGAGAAACCCGTCGGTGGCGCGCGACTGCACCGCCTTGTCCGCAGCGGATCTAACCGCGTTACCCAGCCTGAGATTCAATGCCATAACCTTCCGTTGTCAGCTGTGAGACGGGGATTTCGCGGAGCGTGCCGTGGCTGAGCACGAATACGCGGTTGCAATATTCGGCGATTGTATCCATCGAATGCGAGGCCAGGCAGAAGATCTGGGAGGACTTGATGAAGTTGTGCATGCGAGCCGAAGCGCGCTCCTTGAACGCTTCATCGCCAACATCGAAGACCTCGTCCACCAGCAGGATATCGGGTGTGGTGCAGGTCGCCACGGCGAACATCAAGCGCATGGCCATGCCGGCCGAATAGGTGCGCACCGCCAGCTGGAGGAAGTCGCCCAGGTCGGTGAACTCTTCGATTTCCGGAATGCGCGCGTTGATTTCCTTCAGGGTGAGCCCGAGCATCAATCCCATCCGGCGGATGTTCTCATACCCGGAAAGTTCCGGGTCCATGCCGGCGCCGACTTCGAGCATGGTGGCCACCCGCCCGACCCGCTCGATACGACCCTCCAGTGGGGTGTATATGCCGGCCATGGTTCGCAACAGGGTGCTCTTGCCTGCGCCGTTGTGGCCGACGATACCAATCGCATCGCCCTGCTTGAGGGAGAAGGACACGTTATCCAGTGCGGTGACCTGGGTAATCTGGCCAGTGCCGGCCTGCAAGCGGCCACCGGTGGCGATGCCCATCATCTTCCGGCGCAGCGAAAGGCTGTGCGAGTTGTAGATGGGATAGCGGAGGGTAACGTTTTCGAAATTAAGCTTGGCGGTCATGATCAGATCCAGAAAGGCAGGCGCAGCTTGGCTTTGTGCAGAAACCAGAACGCCACGATCCAGCCGACGACAGCGCCGACGACTAACACCACGTACGTGGTAAGGGACGGTACGTGACCCAGCATGGGGGCGCGCAGCACTTCGATCAGGTATGTAAAGGGATTGAACTCCAGGATCAGCGAGGAGAACGGCAGGTTCTCCAAGCGATACATGACCGGACTGATCAGGAACAGCATCGGCATGATCGACGCCACGCCATACTCGAGGTCACGGTACCGGGCGCCCATCACGCCGAACACGAACGACACCCAGAGCATGTTGGCCATGACCAGCAGCAGTCCAGGAATGAACAGAAGCGTGTTCCAGTTCACCTCGATCTTCATGAACACTGCCACGATCACAAAGACGATCAGACTGTGCGCGAAGTTGACCACATAGCGAACCACGATGCTCATTGGATGGACCGACAAGGGCATGACCACGTTTCGGATGATCGACGCCTGCCGGACGAACAGCCCGCAGCTTTCGATCAGGATCCCCGCCAGCATCTGCCAGATGATCAGTCCGGCGGTAAGGGTGGGAATGAATTTTTCCCGTTCAATGTTGAGCAGCTGGCTCCACAGCAGGCCCAGGCCGACCACGCCGACGGCGGTGGCCAGCGACTGCCAGAACGGCCCCAGAACGCTGCGCCGATAGCGCGCCTGGATATCGCCCTTGGCGATGTGGAATGAAACTTTGGCCCCCTGGATACCTTCACGAAGGTCCTTGAAGGTGGCGGAATAGCTGTGCATCAGTTTGGTCCTTCCTGGCGGGAGGGCGGAGCGATGGAGGGGGTGGAGATCAGTCGGCGCTGCTGGTGGATCTGTTCGATCCGGGAGATCAGCGTGCTCGCTGCGCGCTCGGGCGACAGCGTTTGCAGTACCGACTCACGAGCGCGCTCGCCCATGGCCAAGGCAAGCTGGGGCTCGTCCGCTAGCCTGCGCATCCAGCGCGCCGCGTCGGCCACGTTCGCCGCCGCCCAGCGCTGGCCTTCATGGTGAGCATATTCGCCTTCCATGACCGGTACCAACGTGTAGTCGACCAAGGCGCTGTTGCTTGCATCCATGAACTCCATGTTGCCAGACCAGCCCGTGCCGATGACCGGCTTGCCCTGGGCCATGCACTCGGCCAGGCCGAGGCCAAACCCCTCCGCATGGTGCAGGGATACATAGACGTCTGCGCAGCGCTGGAGCGCCTGCACGTCAGCGCGGTCAAGTACCTGATCGCGCACGACGATGCGCGGATCGCCCGACACCGCGTCCAGCAACAGCTGCAGGCGGTCAGGGCGGCGATAACCGTTGCTGGTCTTGATCAGCAACTGCACGCCCTTGCGCCCGGCGGGGAACGCCTGCTGGAAAGCCTGGATCGCTGCGAACGGGTTCTTCCGGTGTACATAGGAGTTGAAGTCGAACGAGGTCAGGAACACGAAGTCGCCCGGCGCGATGCCGAAGTCCTCGCGCTGCAGGCCACTGTCGCCGACATCACTCAAAGGCAGCGGAACGCACAGAATGGGCTTGTCGGTAACCCGCGCGAACGCCTCGCCGACGTAGCGCGATGCGACCAGGACTTCGTCGACCTGATGCAGCGCCGGCAGCCAGGTCGAAGGGATGTTTTCCAGTTCCCAGAACCAGCACGCAATGATGTAACCACCCTCGAGGCGGGCTTTGCCAATCTGCTCAAGTGCAGCGTCCAGGAAATCAGGATTGATGAAGACCAGGTGCACCCGATGAGGCGCCGCGTCGCTGATGTATGCGTCGAGACTGCGATCATTCCAACCGTGCGGCAAGTTGATGTCCACGTCCACCAGCGCGGCGGGATAGCGTGCGCCCAGCAGCGCGCGGGAGTACAGACGCGCGCATTCGGCCAGGCCGAACTGGCCCCGCAGGTAGGCGAACACGTTGACACCGTGCCCCGCCCAGGCTGGGTCGGCCTGCCCGAAGAAGTGCACCGGCGCATCGGGAACCGCGCGACGGCGCTGTTCCCACCGGCCTTCATTCTCGAAGCGGCAGTACACCGGCTCCGGCGGTGCCATCAGGCGCCCGGTCACCCTATTGCGCAGCGCAGCCGGTACCAGCCGGTATATCGCCCTCAACCAGGCCTGGCTGACCACCCACTGCACCAGGCGATGGCGCAGCGGAACCGTGACAGTAGGATTGGTCATCTCAGCCGACGCCGCCCGGTCCAGCCGACAGCGCCGTCTCCAAATCCACCTGCAGATCCCCCAGGTCCTCCACGCCCACGCTCAGCCTCACCAGCGCGTCGCTGATACCCAGCTGCTCACGCCGCTCCACCGGGATGGAGGCATGCGTCATCACCGCCGGGTGATTCACCAGGCTTTCCACGCCCCCCAGCGATTCGGCCAGGGTGAACAGCTCGGTCTTCTCGCAGAAGCGCTTCGCCGCCTCGAACCCACCCTTGAGCACGATCGAGACGATGCCGCCGTAGCCGTTCATCTGGCGCGTGGCCAGTTCGTGCTGCGGGTGCGAGGTCAGGCCCGGGTAGATCACCTTCTCGATGGCCGGGTGCTTTTCCAGCCACTGGGCCAGGGCCAGCGCGTTGGCGCAGTGGGCTTTCATGCGCAGCGGAAGGGTCTTCAGGCCACGCAGGGCGAGGAAGCTGTCGAACGGGCCCTGCACGCCGCCGATGGAGTTCTGCAGGAACGCCATCTGCTCGGCGAGCTCGGCGTTGTCGCCAACCACGACCATGCCGCCGACCATGTCCGAATGACCATTGAGGTACTTGGTGGCCGAGTGCAGGACCAGGTCCGCGCCCAGCTCCAGCGGGCGCTGCAGCATCGGCGAGGCGAAGGTGTTGTCCACCACCACGATCAGTCCGTGGCGCTTGGCGATGGCGGCGACCGCGGCGATGTCCACGATCTTCAGCATCGGGTTGGTCGGGGTTTCGATCCAGACCATCTTTGTCTGCGGGGTGATCGCCGCTTCGAAGGCGGCCAGGTCGGTCAGGTCGACGAAGCCGAACTGCAGGCCAGCGGTGCGCTTGCGCACGCGCTCGAACAGGCGGAACGTGCCGCCATAGATGTCGTCCATCGCCACCACGTGGCTGCCGGCATCCAGCAGTTCCATCACCGTGGAGGTGGCCGCCATGCCCGAAGCGAAGGCGTAGCCGCGGCTGCCGCCTTCGAGGGAGGCCACGCAGCGCTCATAGGCGAAGCGGGTCGGGTTGTGGGTTCGCGAGTACTCGAAGCCCTGGTGCTCGCCCGGGCTGGACTGGGCGTAGGTCGAGGTAGCGTAGATCGGCGGCATCACCGCGCCGGTGCTCGGGTCGGGCGACTGCCCGCCGTGGATGGCCAGGGTGGCCAGAGCAAGCGGACGGTCGGGGTGCCCGGGGGATGCGGGGTTGGACATGGAGGTTCCCAGCGAGTGAGAGCCCCCAGCGGGGGCCCTTTAAATGGAGCGGAAGTCTATCAGCGCATGCTTAATCAGGCTTTGACGCGGATAAACGGAGCTTCGAGGCTGAACGTCGGCCAATAAGCCGTCATTGCACCCGACGGCGCAGGTAGTTCAGCAGATCGATCCGGGTGATCAGGCCCAGGAAGCTGCCGCCATCCATGATGATGGCCACCTGGCCCCGGTCGAACACCGGCAGCAGGGCCTCGATCGGCGACTTCACGTCCAGCCGGTCGAGCTTGCTGACCATAGCGGTGGACACCGGATCGCGGAAGCGGGCTTCGTCGCCGTACACATGCAGCAGCACGTCGCTCTCGTCGACGATGCCCACCAGCTGGTCGCCGTCCATTACCGGCAGCTGGGACACGTCATACAACTTCATGCGCTGGTAGGCGGTGGTCAGCAGGTCGTTCGGGCCGATCACCACGGTGTCGCGCTGGCCGTACGGGCGCAGGATGAGGTCGCGCAGGTCGCCGGTCTGCGGGCGCTCCAGGAAGCCGTTGTCCAGCATCCAGTAGTCGTTGTACATCTTGGACAGGTACTTGTTACCGGTATCGCAGACCAGCACCAGGACCTTCTTCGGGGTGGTCTGCTCCTTGCAGTACTTCAGCGCGGCGGCCAGCAGGGTGCCGGTGGAGGAGCCGCCGAGCACGCCTTCCTTACCCAGCAGCTCGCGGGCGGTATGGAAGCTTTCGGCGTCGGTGATCGCATAGGCCTTGGTGACCCGGCTGAAATCGGCAATGGACGGCAGGAAGTCCTCGCCGATGCCTTCCACCAGCCAGCTGCCCGACTTGTCGTTGAGCACACCGTCATTGATGTATTCGGCCAGGATCGAGCCGACCGGGTCGGCCAGGACCAGCTCGGTCTTCGGCGACAGGGTGGCGAAGGCGCGCGACAGGCCGGTCATGGTGCCGGAGCTGCCGCAGCCGAACACGATGGCGTCCAGGTCGCCGTCCATCTGTTCCAGGATTTCCGGGCCGGTGCCGAATTCGTGCGCAGCCGGGTTGTCCGGGTTGCCGAACTGGTTGATGAAATACGCGCCCGGGGTTTCCTCGGCCACGCGCTTGGCCATGTCCTGGTAGTACTCGGGGTGGCCCTTGGCCACGTCCGACCGGGTCAGGCGCACTTCGGCGCCCATCGCCTTGAGGTTGAAGATCTTCTCGCGGCTCATCTTGTCCGGCACGACCAGGATGAGCTTGTAGCCCTTCTGCTGGGCAACCAGGGCCAGGCCGAGGCCGGTATTGCCGGCGGTGCCTTCCACCAGCGTCGCGCCCGGCTTGAGATCGCCGCGCTGTTCGGCGGCCTCGATCATCGACAGGCCGATGCGGTCCTTGATCGAGCCGCCCGGATTGGCGCTTTCGAGCTTCAGGAACAGCTCGCAGACGCCGGTGTCCAGGCGCTGGGCCTTGACGATCGGGGTCTTGCCAATGAGGTCGAGTACGGAGGAGTGGATTGCCATCGGGTCACATCGATTCGCGCCGCAATGCGGCCGGACCCCCGATTATCCGACAGATGGTAGAGACACGCCATGCGTGGCCCGCGGCAAGATCCCTGAAAAGCGACGCGGACGGCGCCCGTCGACGAGGAGACGGACACCGCCCGCGGCGGTGGGTGTCCGGCGCCGGCCATCGCTCGGCCGGTCGCCGGTCGGCGCCGACCGTGGGTCGGCGCCGGGAACGTCAATGTGCAGGGGAGGAAGACTCGAACAGCCGGAGCAGTCGTTGCTTGGCAAGCAGCTTCTCACGCTTCATCTGACCCAGGGTGGAACTGTCTATCGGAAGTACGCCCAGCTCGGCATCCATACACTTCTTGTTCAACTTCTGGTGCCGTTCGTAAAGCGCCTTGAATTCCGGGTCCCGCTGGCGACGGGCGTCGATTTCACTCTGGGGCTGACCTTCAAACATGATGGACCTCCTATAGCGTCTGCAGCACAAACAAGAACGCCCCGGCCGGAACGGCACGGGGCGACTCTTCGGGTGGAGCACCGGCGTCAACCGCAACCGCAGGCGGACCCATGCGCCGAGCCCGGACATTCCGGACTGCAGACTGCGCTGGTTCGTGCCCTCGGTTCATCGGCCCGGCCCTCCAATCGTCCGGGTCGCGGAAGGCCACCCGGACAATCGACCCTACGCCTGCCAAAGGGTGGGTTCAAGGGTTTCATCTGAAATCGTGGACGGTGCGCAGTCGGGGTTCAGCCTGAACGCGCAGTCCAACAAAATTTAAACAAAATCATTGGGTTGCGTCACGGTTCGGCGTGGGTCACCACCAACGGTCGTGACCCACGCCAAACAACGCAGGTAGGTCATGACCGTTGGTCATGACCCCCGCAATCAGGGGGCAATGATGACCTCGGCCGACCGCGCCTTGGTGGCTGCGGCCTTCTTGCCGCTGACCTGCAGGCGGCTGGCGCTGACGCCGGCGCCCACCAGCGCGTCGCGCAGGGCTTCGGCGCGCTGCTGCCCTACCCCGGCGGCGGCGTCATAGGCCTCGATCCGCACCCGGCCCTTCTTGCCGATGTTCAGGTACTCGGCCAAGGCCTTGGCCTGGCCCTTGGCCCCGCCGGAAAGCGCGCCCTTGCCGCTGGCGAACGCGTCGCCCGGGAAGGTGAACACCTCGCCGCGGCTGTCGAACTTCGACCCCGGAAGCTTGTTGCCCGAGACCAGCTCGGCTTCCTCGCGGGCCAGCTTGGCCGCATTCTGCTGGGCCGCGCTGAGGCGGGCGGTCTGCTTGCCGGCCACGCTGGTCAGCGCGGTTTCGGCGTCCTGGCGGGCCAGGGCTTCGGTTTCGGCGGCCAGGCGCAGGCGCTCCGACTCTTCGGCCTGGATCTGGGCCTGCACGCGCAGGCGCTCGCTTTCCTGGCGGGCGCGCTGGGCGTCGCGACGGCTGGCTTCGATCAGCAGGTCGCTGCGGGTGCGCTCCAGTTGGCTCAGCTCACGCTTGGCCAGCGCGGCGCGGACGCTGGTTTCGGCGATCTCGACCCGGCGATCGGCCAGGTAGCGGGCCTGGTCCAGGTCGCGGCGCTTGGCATTGGCCAGGGTGGCGATGGCCTGCTGGGCCTGCAGTCGCTCATAGGCGGCCAGTTCGGAGGCGTCCGGGTTGGCCTGGATCGCCATCAGGCGCTGGGTCAGCTGGGCCACGGCCGGGTCTTCGGCGGCGAAGGCCGGTGCGGACAGGGCCAGGCCGACGGCCAGCAGCAGCGGGGAAAGGCGCAGGGCGGTCTTCATCGGCGGCCCTCCCCGTCGGCCAACTGGCGTTCGAGCTGGGTCACCTCATTGCGGCGCAGCTGCAGCTGGGCGGTGGCGGTGGCTTCTTCGCTGCGGGCACGGGCCAGGTCGGCGTCGGCGGTGGCGCGCACGGCCAGAGCCGGGGCGTTCTTGCGTTCGCGGCGGTCGCCGGCGGCGCGCTGGGCCTGTTCCAGGCCTTGGCGCGCAATGGCGATCAGGTCCGGGGCGTACTGGTCGGCGTCGGCCTGGGTGGCTTTGTCCACGGCCTGTCGGGCCTGCATGAGCTCGAGCGCGCCGTCCTGGGCCAGGGCCGGCCCGGCCAGTGCGAATGCGCACGCCATCACGCAACTGGTCAAAACTACATACGGGGTACGCCGCATTTGTGCGAAGCTAGGATTCATTGGGGGTGCCGTTCGCCTGAAGAAGGTGCGCGGCCATTGTCGGAAGCCTGCGGCGTGCTTGCAATGGCATGTCGCCGATTGTTGGGGAAACATTTCGCATGGATATCGGCTATTTCCTGAAGCTGATGACCGAAAAGAACGCTTCGGACATGTTCTTGACCACCGGAGCCCCGGTGTACATCAAGATCGAGGGCAAGCTGTACCCGCTGGGCAATACCGGGCTGCCGCCCGGCATGGTCAAGAAGATCGCCTATTCGCTGATGGACGAGGGCCAGGTGCCGCAGTTCGAGCGCGACCTGGAGCTCAACATGGCCATCGCCCTACCCGACGCCGGGCGTTTCCGCGTCAACGTGTTCAAGCAGCGCGGCGAGGTCGGCATGGTCATCCGTGCGATCCGCAGCAAGATCCCGAGCATCGAAGAGCTCAACCTGCCCCAGGTCCTGAAGGACGTCATCATGACCCCGCGCGGGCTGGTGCTGGTGGTCGGCTCGACCGGATCGGGCAAGTCGACCTCGCTGGCCTCGATGATCGACCACCGCAACAGCACCACGACCGGGCACATCCTCACCATCGAGGACCCGATCGAGTACCTGCACAAGCACAAGATGTCGATCGTGAACCAGCGCGAGGTGGGGCTGGATACCCATGCCTTCCACAACGCGCTGAAGAACGCGATGCGTGAAGCGCCGGACGTGATCCTGATCGGCGAAATCCTGGATGCGGAAACGATGGAGGCGGCCATTGCGTTCGCCGAAACCGGGCACCTGTGCCTGGCCACCCTGCACTCCAACAACGCCGACCAGACCATCGAGCGCATCCTCAACTTCTTCCCCGAGAGCGCGCACCGCAACGTGCTGATGAACCTCTCGCTGAACCTGCGCGCGGTGATTTCCCAGCGCCTGGTCAAGGGCCAGGACGGGCGCCGCCTGCCGGCCACCGAAGTGCTGATCAACACGCCGATGATCCGCGACCTGCTGCGCCGCGGCCAGGTGCACGAGATCAAGGCGGCGATGGAGGCCTCGCTGGAAGAAGGCATGGAGAGCTTCGACCAGTGCCTGTTCCGGATGGCCAAGAACGGCATCATCGAGCAGGAAGAAGCGCTGCGTGCCGCCGATTCGCGCGACGGCCTGGCACTGAAGTTCCGCCTGTCCGAAGGCGGTGCCGAACATGATCCGTACGCGGATTATTCGCAGCAGGGCGCGCCGGCTGCGATCACCCACGGGTTCTGATGGAATCGGCGCCCGGCGACGGGCGCCCAGCGGTTTGGAACCGCCTGGGCCGGCCAACGGCCGGCGCTACCGGTATCCGAAGCCTTCGGTTGATTGATCCGGATCCCAATGGGCTCGTAACGGTTCGTAGCCCCGGCCGTTGGCCGGAAACCGCGCGCAGCGCGGTCAACGGCGCCCAAGCCGCCCGTCACCCGGCGCAATCCACCTGGTTCTCCGGGCGGGCCGCGTCAAACGCCTCCAGGGCCAGGCATTCTTCTTCGATCCGGACCAGGGTCGGGTACGCCGCCAGGTCCACCTGGAATCGCCGCGCGTTGAACAGCTGCGGCACCAGGCAGCAGTCGGCCAAGGTCGGGGTGTCGCCGTGGCAGAAGCGCCCGGTGTCCACCGACTCCACCAGCAGCCGCTCCATCGCATCGAACCCGACCCGCATCCAGTGCCGGGTCCAGTCCTCGCGCTCGGGCTGCGGTACGTTCCAGGTGTCGGCGAAGAACTGCATCACCCGCAGGTTGTTGAGAGGGTGGATCTCGCACGCCACCAGCTGCGCCAGCGCGCGCACCCGGGCCCGGCCCGGCGCGTCGTCGGGCAGCAGCGGCGGCTCCAGGAACACCTCGTCGAGGTATTCCAGGATCGCCATCGACTGGTGCAGCACGCGCTCGCCGTGCAGCAGGGTGGGCACCAGCTCCTGCGGATTGAGCGCCGCATAGCCTTCGCTGTGCTGCTGGCCGCCGTCGCGGACCAGGTGCACCGGGGTGACCTGATGCTCCAGACCCTTCAGGTTGAGGCCGATGCGCACGCGGTAGGCGGCGCTGGAGCGCCAGTAACTGAACAGCTCGATGCGGTCGGCCGAGGTGTTCAGGGCCGTGCCGCCTGTTCGATGCGCTGCTCGATCGCGCCGAAGATGCTCTCACCGGCGGCGTCGAACATTTCGATGCGGACCACGTCGCCGAAGGACATGAACGGCGTGCTCGGCTTGCCGTCGCGCAGGGTTTCCACGGTGCGCTGTTCGGCGAAGCAGGACGCGCCCTTGCTGGTGTCTTCGTTGGCGATGGTGCCCGAACCGACGATGGCGCCGGCACCCAGCGGCCGGGTCCTGGCCGCATGCGCGACCAGCTGGGCGAAGTTGAACTGCATGTCCACGCCGGCTTCGGGGGCACCGAACCAGGCGCCGTTGACGTGGGTCACCAGCGGCAGGTGGACCTTGCTGTCCTGCCAGGCGTCGCCCAGCTCGTCGGGGGTCACGAACACCGGCGACAGCGCCGAGCGCGGCTTGGACTGCAGGAAGCCGAAGCCCTTGGCCAGCTCACCGGGAATCAGGTTGCGCAGCGACACGTCGTTGACCAGGCCGATCAGCTGGATGTGGGCGGCGGCCTGTTCCGGGGTGACTGCCATCGGCACGTCATCGGTGATCACCACCAGCTCGGCTTCCAGGTCGATGCCATGCTCCTCGCTGACCACCTTGACCGGGTCGCGCGGGCCGTAGAAGCCGGCGCTGGTGGCCTGGTACATCAGCGGGTCGGTATAGAAGCTTTCCGGCACCTCGGCACCGCGTGCGCGGCGCACGCGTTCAACGTGCGGCAGGTAGGCGCTGCCGTCGACGAACTCATAGGCACGCGGCAGCGGCGCGGCCAGCGCCTGCAGGTCCAGGTCGAACACGCCGTCGGCACTGCCGTCGTTGAGCGACTCCGACAGCGCGTTCAGGCGCGGCGCAAGCTGGCTCCAGCCTTCCAGCGCCTGCTGCAGCGTGGCCGCGATCCCGGTAGCGCGCACGCCACGGCGCAGGTCGCGCGAAACCACGATCAGGGTGCCGTCGCGGCCGCCTTCCTTCAAAGAACCAAGCTTCATGGGTGGGGTATCCGGGATCGCAGAAAATAGGTTTCGAGTGTAACCAAATGCGCGCGCGTGCCAAGGCGCGGTGCGTCAAAAGACGATAAACCATCCGGCGTGATCGCGCGGGTCCGGTGGGCCGGTGGGCCGGTGGGGCGGGGGCCGGGCCGGGCCGGTTGGCGGTCGGCGGTCGTCCGTGGCCGATGCGCCGATGGGCCGATGTGCAGGTAGGCCGATGGCCGGTAGGGTCGGTCGACAGACGACTGCCGATAACGGTGATCGGCAGGGAGACGCATCGTCCTTCGGTGGAAACGGCGTTTTCGTTCGGGGTCCATGCGTTACCGGGGTGCCAATGCGTATCGGCGGTCGTCTGGGGACCGACCCTACCGCCGGCCACCTCCGCCACCTCCGCCTCCCTCCGCCTCCGCCTCCGCCTCCACCTCCACCGCCTCCTCCACAGCTAAGCAGACGGTCCTCCCCGCGTTTACCTTCCCCGACCCCCACCCTGAGGATCAGAACCGGCATACAACCTGAACGGGGCATTTGTTATGGCTGTCGCAGTTCAGCTACAATCCCGGGGTCTGCAGCGGCCGTCCGTTTCCCTTCGGGATCGCCGGCGATCGGGATTACCGTCCCTCGCCCGCCCCCACTCCGACGCCATTCGTCATGCATTCCAGTCTGCGCACCGCGCCGGCTGCACCCAATTCTCGCAGCGCGGTTCACGGGAACGCTCCGAGTCAAGCCGATCTCTTCGATCTGCCTCGCGTCCGGCCAGTCGGCCTGGCGTTACTTTGTCTTTGGAGTTTCCACCCGATGTCTTTTGAAAACCTGGGCCTGGCCCCGTTCCTGCTGCGCGCGTTGTCCGAGCAGGGCTACGATTCCCCGACCCCGATCCAGGAGCAGGCGATCCCGCTGGCCCTGGAAGGCCGCGACCTGCTGGCCGGCGCGCAGACCGGTACCGGCAAGACCGCCGCGTTCGGCCTGCCGCTGCTGCAGCACCTGGGCACCAACCCGCAGGCCGTGAACGGCCCGCGCAAGCCGCGCGCGCTGGTGCTGGCCCCGACCCGCGAACTGGCCACCCAGGTGCATGACAGCCTGCGCGGCTACAGCAAGTACCTGCGCATCCCCAGCGCCTGCATCTACGGCGGCGTCGGCATGGGCAACCAGTTCGACGTGCTGCGCCGTGGCGTGGACCTGCTGGTGGCCTGCCCGGGCCGCCTGATCGACCACCTGGAACGTCGCAGCGTCGACCTGTCCGGCATCGAGATCCTGGTGCTGGACGAAGCCGACCGCATGCTCGACATGGGCTTCCTGCCGTCGATCAAGAAGATCCTGGCCAAGCTGCCGCGCCAGAACCGCCAGACCCTGCTGTTCTCGGCGACCTTCGAAGAGAGCATCAAGCAGCTGGCACTGGAGTTCATGCGCGATCCGGCGCAGATACAGGTCACCCCGAAGAACACCGTGGCCGAGTCCATCAAGCACTGCGTGCACCCGGTTGACGGCGCGCGCAAGCGTGAGCTGCTGCTGCACCTGCTGTCGCAGGACAGCCGCGAGCAGACCCTGGTGTTCGGCCGTACCAAGCACGGCTGCGACAAGCTGGCCACGTTCCTGGAGAAGTCCGGAATCAAGACCGCGGCGATCCACGGCAACAAGAGCCAGGGCCAGCGCCTGCGTGCGCTGGGCGATTTCAAGGCCGGCCGCGTGACCGTGCTGGTGGCCACCGACATCGCCGCGCGCGGCATCGACATCAACGAGCTGCCGAAGGTCATCAACTACGACCTGCCGATGGTGCCGGAAGACTACGTGCACCGTATCGGCCGTACCGGCCGCAACGGCTCGACCGGCCAGGCGATTTCGCTGGTGGCCCAGGACGAAGCCAAGCTGCTGCGCCAGATCGTGCGCCTCCTCGACAAGGACATGGACATCCGCGACGTGCCGGGCTTCGAGCCGCAGACCCCGATCCGCTGGGGCAACAGCGCGCCGGGCAAGGCCGAAGTGCCGGGTGGCGATCGCGCACCGCGCCGCGGCGCGCACGCGCGTCGTCCGCATGGCGATGCGC